>CALRZA010000100.1:0-6711 GCA_943372535.1 Auritidibacter sp. Marseille-P8566 | reverse complement strand
CGCACGATCGCCGTGAGCACCCGGTCGATCTCGGCCGTCGCCTCGGCCGCCGTCGGCATCGCGTGGGCGACTGTCACCTCGGCCGCCATGCGCACGGTGTGCTCGAAGTCCCCGTCGCCAAGGGTGTGGTGCGTCGCTCGACCCGCCTTCTGAACGAGCGTGGATGGCGCCCCCACGAGATTGAGAACGGGCACGTACTCGGCGAAGGAGCCCGCGATCGCGTTGATCGCGCTCAGTTCGCCCACCCCGAACGTCGTGCACACGACCCCGAGGCCGCGCACGCGCGCGTAGCCGTCGGCGGCATAGCCGGCGCCGAGCTCGTTGGCCATGCCGACCCACTCGATGCGGTCGTCATCCTCGACCTTGTCGAGGAACCCCAGAGTGAAGTCTCCGGGTACGCCGAAGATGCGGTCGACCCCGAGTTCAGCCAGGCGATCGAGGAGGTAGTCCCCCACCGTGTAGGTCGCGGTCATGCGGGTTACTGCTGCGGAACCTCGGCCGTGTCGCTCTCGGCCGGCAGCGGCCGCGCGATCGGGATCTTGCTGCCGAGCACCTGAGCCACCACGTCGCGGGCGATCGCCTGCGGGGTGAGGCCGACGCGCTCCATGATGTACTCGCGGCTGCCGTGCTCGAGGAACTCGTCGGGCAGACCGAGCTCGTGCACGGCCGTGTCGACGTTCGCGGCGCGCAGATCCTGGCGGATGCGCGTGCCGATGCCGCCGACGCGCACGCCGTCCTCGATCGAGATGAGCAGGCGGTGCTCGGCCGCAAGCGTGATCACGCTCTCCGGCACGGGCACGACCCAGCGCGGGTCGATGACCGTCGCGCCGATTCCCTGGGCGGCGAGGCGCTCGGCGACCTGCAGGCCGAGCTTGGCCATCGGGCCGACGGTGACGATGAGCACATCCTTGTGGGGAGCCTCCCGCAGCACGTCGACGCCGTCGTGGGTGCGGCGCACGGCGTCGTACTCGGTGCCGACGCTGCCCTTGCTGAAGCGCACGACGGTGGGGGCGTCATCCACGGCCACCGCTTCGCCGAGCTCCTCGCGCAGGCGCGTGGCGTCGCGAGGAGCGGCGATGCGGATGCGCGGCACGACCTGCAGGATCGAGAGGTCCCACATGCCGTGGTGGCTCGCGCCATCCGGCCCGGTGACGCCGGCGCGGTCGAGCACGAAGGTGACGCCCGCGTTGTGGAGGGCGACATCCATGAGCACCTGGTCGAAGGCGCGGTTGACGAAGGTCGCATAGAGCGCGACCACGGGGTGCAGCCCGCCGAACGCGAGGCCCGCGGCCGATGTGACGGCGTGCTGCTCGGCGATGCCGACGTCGAGCACGCGCTCGGGGTACTTCTCGGCGAACTTGTGCAGACCGGTGGGGCGCAGCATGGCGGCGGTGATGCCGACGAGCCGCGGGTTCTCGTCGGCGAGACTCACGATCTCGTCGGAGAACACGCTCGTCCACGACGGCTTGGAGGCGACCTCGATCGGCTCCCCGGTCTCGGGGTCGATCTGCCCGACGGCGTGGAACTGGTCGGCGGTGTCGAGCAGGGCGGGCTGGTAGCCGCGCCCCTTCTCGGTGATCGCGTGCACGATGACGGGCGCCCCGTAGCTCTTCGCCTGCTGCAGCACCTCGGTCAGCGCCGCGAGGTCGTGGCCGTGCACCGGGCCGAGGTACTTGATGTCGAGGTTGCTGTAGAGCGCTTCGTTGTTGCTGAACCGGCTGAGGAAGCCGTGCAGGCCGCCGCGCAAGCCGCGGTACAGGGCACGCCCCGGGCTGCCGAACTTGTCCGCGATGCGGCGGCTCGTGGAGTAGAGGTTGCGATACGACCGCCTCGTGCGCACGTTGTTGAGGAAGTGCGCCATGCCGCCGATCGTCGGGGCGTAGGAGCGCCCGTTGTCGTTGACGATGATGACCAGGTTGCGGCTGTTGTCGTCGGAGATGTTGTTGAGGGCCTCCCACGTCATGCCACCCGTGAGGGCCCCGTCGCCGACGACGGCGACGACATGACGGTCGGTCTGGCCGGTCATCGTGAAGGCCCGCGAGATGCCGTCGGCCCACGACAGCGAGCTGGAGGCGTGCGAGCTCTCGACGATGTCGTGAGGCGACTCGGAGCGTTGAGGGTACCCGGCGAGCCCACCCTCGCTGCGCAGCTTCGAGAAGTCCTGACGGCCCGTCAGGAGCTTGTGAACGTAGCTCTGGTGGCCGGTGTCGAAGATGATCGAGTCGGTCGGCGAGTCGAAGACCTTGTGCATGGCGATCGTCAGTTCGACGACACCGAGGTTGGGACCCAGGTGCCCGCCCGTCTTGGAGACCTCGCGCACGAGGAACTCCCGGATCTCGGCCGCGAGCTGAACCAGCTGATCCGGAGTGAGCCCGTCAAGATCACGGGGGCCCTGGATCGACTCAAGCAGACTCATGACACCAGCGTAATCGTCCCAGCGGCCCCGAGGAACGCCCTGCGCGAGCGCGCCCTCGAGGCCGGCATGGATGACTAGACCAAGCTCCGCAGCACGTACTGCAGGATGCCGCCGTTGCGGTAGTAGTCCGCCTCACCGGGGGTGTCGATGCGCAGCACGGCGTCGAACTCGACGGGAGCCTTGCCGGCCGGCGAGTGCGCACTCGGCGTCGCGACGACGTGGAGCGTCTTGGGCGTACGGCCCTCGTTCAGCTCCTCCACGCCCGTGATCGAGACGATCTCCGTGCCGTCGAGGCCGAGGTCGTCGGCGGTCTTGCCGGCCGGGAACTGCAGGGGCAGCACGCCCATGCCGATGAGGTTGGAGCGGTGGATGCGCTCGAAGCTCTCGGCGATCACGGCCTTGACCCCGAGCAAGCTCGTGCCCTTAGCGGCCCAGTCACGGCTCGACCCCGAGCCGTACTCCTTGCCTCCGAAGATCACGAGCGGCGTGCCCTGAGCGGCGTAGTTCTGCGCGGCGTCGTAGATGAACGCCTGCGGGCCGTCCGCGACCGTGAAGTCACGGGTGTAGCCGCCCTCGACGTCGGTGAGCAGCTGGTTGCGCAGACGGATGTTCGCGAACGTGCCGCGGATCATCACCTCGTGGTTGCCGCGACGCGAGCCGTAGGAGTTGTAGTCCGTGCGGTCGATGCCGTGGGCATCCAGGTACTTGCCTGCGGGGCTGTCGGCCTTGATCGAGCCGGCGGGGCTGATGTGGTCGGTCGTCACGGAGTCGCCGAGCTTGGCGAGCACGCGGGCGTTCGCGATCGAGGAGACCGGCGTGGTCTCGATCGTCATGCCGTCGAAGTACGGGGGCTTACGCACGTACGTCGAGGCGTCATCCCACTCGAAGGTCGACCCGGTCGGGGTGGGGAGGTTACGCCAGCGCTCGTCGCCGTCGAACACGCCCGCGTACTGCGTGTCGAACATCGACGTCGAGATGCTCGAGTCGATCGTCGACTGCACCTCGGCGGCGTCCGGCCAGATGTCCTTGAGGAAGACGTCGTTGCCGTCGTGGTCCTTGCCGAGGGCGTCGATCTCGAAGTCGAAGTCCATCGACCCGGCCAGCGCGTACGCGATGACCAGCGGCGGGCTTGCGAGGTAATTCATCTTCACGTCGGGGTTGATGCGACCCTCGAAGTTGCGGTTGCCCGAGAGCACCGCGGTGACGGCGAGGTCGTTCGTGTTGATCGCCGCGGAGATCTCCTCCTCCAGCGGTCCCGAGTTGCCGATGCACGTCGTGCAGCCGTAGCCGACCGTGTAGAAGCCGAGGTCTTCGAGGTAGGTCGTGAGTCCGGCCTTCTCGTAGTAGTCGGTGACGACCTTCGAACCGGGCGCGAGCGTGGTCTTGACCCACGGCTTGGCCTTGAGGCCCTTCTTGCTCGCGTTGCGAGCGAGCAGGCCCGCGGCGAGCATGACCGAGGGGTTCGACGTGTTGGTGCACGAGGTGATCGCCGCGATGGCGACCGCACCGTGGTCGATCGTGAACTTCTCGCCATCCTTGGTGACCACCCGGGTGGGCTTGGATGCCGTGGCTGGCGACGCCGACGCGTAGACGACGGTCTCGTCGATCTCCTCGTCATCGGGAGTGAAGCCGGCCGGGTCGGAGGCGGGGAACGAGTCGCCGCCCGCGACATCCACGGCGTCCTTGGTGGTGACGGTGTAGGTGCCGAGGTCGAGCTCGAACTGGTCCTTGGCGCGGCTGAGCTCGACGCGATCCTGCGGGCGCTTGGGGCCGGCGATCGACGGAACGACGGTCGCGAGGTCGAGCTCGAGGTACTCGCTGAAGACGGGCTCGACCGACGGGTCGTGCCAGAGGCTCTGCAGCTTGGAGTAGGCCTCGACGAGGGCGACCTGCTCTTCGCTGCGACCGGTGAGGCGCAGGTAGTCGAGGGTCACGTCGTCGATCGGGAACATCGCGGCCGTCGAGCCGAACTCCGGGCTCATGTTGCCGATCGTGGCGCGGTTGGCCAGCGGCACGGCGGCGACGCCGTCTCCGTAGAACTCGACGAACTTGCCGACGACACCGTGCTTGCGCAGCATCTGGGTGATCGTGAGCACGACGTCCGTCGCGGTCACGCCGGTCGGGATGGCTCCCGACAGCTTGAAGCCGACGACCTTGGGGATGAGCATCGAGACGGGCTGGCCGAGCATCGCGGCCTCGGCCTCGATGCCGCCGACGCCCCAGCCGAGCACGCCGAGGCCGTTGACCATGGTCGTGTGCGAGTCGGTGCCGACGCAGGTGTCGGGGTAGGCGCGCAGTACGCCGCCGACCTCGCGGGTGTAGGTGACGCGCGCGAGGTACTCGATGTTGACCTGGTGCACGATGCCGGTGCCCGGGGGAACGACCTTGAAGTCGTCGAAGGCGGTCTGGCCCCAGCGCAGGAACTGGTACCGCTCGCCGTTGCGCTCGTACTCGATCTCGACGTTACGCTCAAGCGCGTCGGCGGTGCCGAAGAGGTCGGCGATGACGGAGTGGTCGATCACGAGCTCGGCGGGCGCGAGCGGGTTGATCTTGGTCGGGTCGCCCCCGAGGGCGCTCACGGCCTCGCGCATCGTGGCGAGGTCGACGATGCACGGCACGCCGGTGAAGTCCTGCATCACGACGCGGGCGGGAGTGAACTGGATCTCGGTGTCGGGCTCCGCGGTGGGAACCCAGGACCCGAGCGACTCGATCTGACTCTTCGTGACGTTCTTACCGTCCTCGGTGCGCAGGAGGTTCTCGAGCAGCACCTTGAGGCTGAACGGGAGCTTCTCGTAGCCGGGCACCGCGTCGATGCGGAAGACCTCGTAGGCCGTCGAGCCGACGGTGAGGGTGTCTTTCGACCCGAAGCTGTTCACTGATGACACGGTGTCTCCCAACTATCTTGATATCGAGATAAATCTAGCACTGCGCTCGAGCGCTCCGCGGGTCAATCCGCCGACGACTCGCCGTCGGTCGACCGCGCCCAGACGGTGCGCGCGAGAAGCCATGTCACCCAGAGCATCGCGGCGTAGAGCGGCACGCCCAGGATCAGCTTGAGGGTCGCGAGGGCCTGCGTGTTGCCCGCGAAGTAGAGGGGCAGCTCGACCCCGAGGCGCACGGCGAACAGCCCGCACCAGAGCACGGTCGCGATGATCGCGACCTTGACCTTGGCGCGGTCCTGGCGCCAGCTCGCGCCCTCGCCCGTGATGAGCGACGCGATGACACCGATGAGCGGCCAGCGCACGGCGAGACTCACCAGCAGCGCGACGAGGAACACCCCGTTGACGATGAACCCGAAGACGAAGTTGTCTTCGGTGCGGCCGGTCAGCAGGGCCAGTCCCGCGGAGAGCCCGATGCCGAGCACGCCGGCGACCGCACTCGTCCACGGCTGTCGAGTGACAGCCCGGGCGATGACGAAGAGCACAGCGATCGCGAGCGGGATCAGCACCGACGGCAACAGCTGCTGGGTGATCGTGAAGACCACGAGGAAGGCCAGCCCGGGCAGGATCGATTCGACGAGGCCACGGATGCCGCCCATCGCCGCCAGCAGCGCCGACCCGGTCGGGGTCTCCCCCGGCGCGACCTTGCCGAACGCGGAACGGCGAGCCGCCTGCGCCAGGCTCTCGCTCACGGGGTCGGGTGCGCCGCCGGTCGCTCCGGCGCCCGGCTCGGTCATGCCGTGGCGCCCGTCGCGGGCATCCGCAGCGGAATGAGGTCGCGCGGGGGCATCGGGGTCGTGCCGCGTACGACCACGATGGAGCGGAAGACGTCTTCGATCTGCGCGGCCGCCGCGGGATCGGTCGCACCGGCTCCGGCGATCACGCCGCGGAGGAACCACCGCGGGCCGTCGACGCCGATGAAGCGGGCGGGACGGGGCGAGCCGCCCGCGACAGGGATCGTCGCCACGAGCTCGGGACCGAACACGCCCTCGGCCGGGCTGATCGTGCCGCCCTGCTTCTGGATCTGTTCGACGATCTGCTGGCGGATCTCGGTCCACAGCCCGCTCGAGCGGGGCGCGGCGAAGGGCTGCACCTGCAGGGTCGACCCGGCGTAGTCGAGACCGACCGCGACGACGCGCTTGCTGGCCTCCTCGATCTCGAGGCGGATGTTCAGATCCGGTCGCGGCACGATCTTCACTCCGCCGAGGTCGACGTAGGGCCGAACCGCATTGGCTTCGCTCTCGTCGAGAGGGCCCGCGGTCGCCCGATCCTCCGGGGCCGACTTCGGGTGCTCCGGTCGGTCGAGCGGCTGCTCGTCTGCGTCACTCACGGGGTGTTCCCTCCTGAAGTCGAAGT
>CALRZA010000099.1:0-6727 GCA_943372535.1 Auritidibacter sp. Marseille-P8566 | reverse complement strand
GCAGGATCACCTCGATGTCGGTGACGGTGATGCCGAGCTCACGCTGGGCCCGACGCGCGATCGCGTCTTCCGCAGTCTCACCGGGCGCGGGGTGTCCGCAGAACGAGTTGGTCCACACCCCGGGCCAGGTGAGCTTCGACAGCGCGCGGCGCGTGACGAGCACCTCGCCGGCCGGGTTGTAGACGTGGCACGAGAACGCGAGGTGCAGCGCCGTGTCGGTCGTGTGAACAAGAGCCTTATCGGCGGTGCCGATGGCAAGGCCACTTTCATCGAGGAGGACCACCTGCTCGGGCTGACTCATCGCGATAGTCTCAGTCTGTGGATCGTTCTGGGCTGCTTCCCCTCTCGGCTGAGAGGCAGGGGCAGGTCGACGCCGTTCTGGCGCGATTCTTCAGCCTATCCAAGAACCGCGCGGCTGCTTTCGGCCCCCAGTACGTGCAGCTGTGGCAGACCCTCGAGAACAACACGATCGGCGGCAAGCGGTTTCGCCCCCGCATGGTGATGGCCGCCTACGAGGCCCTCGGCGGGCGCGATACCGAGGCCGCCGCCTATGTCGGCGCGGCGTTCGAGATGCTCCACACCGCCCTGATCGTGCACGACGACGTGATCGATCACGACTTCGTGCGCCGGGGCATCCCCAACATCTCGGGCACCTACCGGGATGCGGCGCTCGCCGCGGGCCGCAACGCCCGCATCGCCGAGCACTCCGGCATCTCGGCCGCCGTGATCGCCGGTGACCTCGCCCTCTTCAACGCCTACCGCCTCATCGATCGCAGCGGCGTCGCCGACCTCACACGCGCGCGCCTGACCGAGGTGATGGATGACGCCCTCTTCGCCTCCGCCGCCGGCGAGCTGATCGACGTGGACTTCGCCATCCAGGCCGAGGTTCCGCGCGTCGACGACATCCTCACGATGGAGCGCCTCAAGACCGCGGTCTACTCGTTCGAGTGCCCGCTGCAGGCCGGCGCGATCCTCGCCGGCGCCAGCGACGAGGTCGTCGGCACGCTCGCCGACTTCGGTCGCGACCTCGGCATCGCCTACCAGATCGTGGATGACCTGCTCGGGGTCTTCGGCACCGAAGCCGAGACCGGCAAGACCACGATCGGCGACCTGCGCGAGGGCAAGCGCACCGTGCTCATCGCCTACGCCACGAGCACGCGCGAGTGGCCCGAGGTGGCGGAGGTCTTCGGAACCGAAGAGCTCACCGAGGAGGACGCCGAGCGCATCCGCGGCGTGCTCGTCAGCTGCGGCGCCCGGAGCTTCACCGAGGGGCTCGCCCGCTACTACGCCAACCGCGCGCTCGCCCGTCTGGCCGAGCCGCACATCCCCCCGGCGCTGCGGGAGGAACTGCACCCGGTGGCCGACGACGTTCTGAGCAGGGTCAAGTGACCGAACCCGAACACGACCGGCGCCTCTCGCTCTACGACACGGTGGCTCAGGAGACGGCGAGCGTCGTCATCCGCCGCTACTCGACCTCGTTCGGGCTCGCCTCGCGCCTGCTCGGCGTCGAGGTGCGGCAGCACGTCGAGAACATCTACGCCCTCGTCCGCGTCGCCGACGAGATCGTGGATGGCGCCGCCGAGGAGTCGGGGCTCGACACCGTCGAGGCCGGCCGGGCCCTCAACGAGCTCGAGCGTGAGACGGATCGCGCGATGGAGACGGGCTTCAGCTCGAACCTCGTCGTGCACGCCTTCGCGATCACGTCGCGCGCCGTCGGCTTCGGCACGGAGTACACGGCGCCGTTCTTCGAGTCGATGCGCATGGATCTCACCGCGAAGGTGCACGACCAGGAGAGCTTCGATCGTTACGTCTACGGCTCGGCCGAGGTCGTCGGGCTGATGTGCCTGCGCGCCTTCCTCGCCGATCAGACGGTGACGGATGCCGACCGCCAGCGCCTCGAGACCGGCGCCTGCGCCCTCGGGGCCGCATTCCAGAAGGTCAACTTCCTGCGCGACCTCGCCGCCGACTTCGAGACCCTCGGTCGCAGCTACTTCCCCGACATCAACATCGAGACCTTCTCGGAGGCGGAGAAGATCCGTCTGCTCGACGACATCGATGCCGACCTCGCGGTCTCCGCGGCGGTCGTGCCCGAACTGCCCAAGCACAGCCGACGTGCGGTCGCTCTGGCCCAGTCGCTGTTCGGCGAACTGTCTGTGCGGCTGCGAGCGACCCCCGCGGCCGACCTGGTACGCGCGCGTGTGCGCGTACCCAACCCGGTGAAGGCGCGACTCGCGCTGGCAGCCGCGATCGGGAGAACACCATGAGTACCGCCATCGTCATCGGAGGCGGCATCGCCGGCCTCTCCGCCGCCGCCCTGCTCGCGCGTGACGGCCACACCGTCACCCTGCTCGAGGGGCGCCCGGAGGTCGGCGGCCGTGCCGGCAACTGGGAGAAGGACGGCTTCCGGTTCGACACCGGGCCGTCGTGGTACCTGATGCCCGAGGTCTTCGACCACTTCTACAAGCTGCTCGGCACGAGCGCCGCCGAGCAGTTGAATCTCATCACCCTCGATCCCGGCTACCGGGTCTACTTCGAGGGCGAGGAGACGCCCGTCGACATCGCGCAGGCCCGTCAGGAGAACATCGACCTCTTCGAGTCGATCGAGCCGGGCGCGGGCGAGAAGCTCGACGCTTACCTCGACAGCGCTCAGGAGGTCTACGAACTCGCGAAGAAGCGGTTCCTCTACACGACCTTCGCCAGCTACCGCACGCTCGTGCGCGGCGACGTGCTCTCGCGGGCGGGCAAGTTCGTGCGCCTGTTGCTCGAGCCGCTGTCGTCGTTCGTGAGCCGCCGGTTCCACGACCGCCGCCTGCAGCAGATGCTCGGCTACCCCGCCGTCTTCCTCGGCTCGTCGCCCTATCTCACTCCGAGCATGTACCACCTGATGAGCCACCTCGACCTCGCCGACGGAGTGCTCTACCCGATGGGCGGCTTCACCCGGGTCATCCAGTCGATCGCCGACCTGGCTGAGAAGGAGGGCGTGACGATCGTCACGAACGCGGCCGTCTCGAAGATCACGGTCGTCGACGGGGTCGCCACCGGTGTCGAGTACGTGGATGCCGCGGGCACGACCACCACGCTCACCGCCGACCTCGTGGTCAGCGCCGCCGACCTGCACCACACCGAGACGCAGCTGCTCGAGTCGGAGCAGCGCACGTACCCGCAGGAGTACTGGGACACCAAGGTCGCGGGCCCGAGCGCCCTGCTGATGTATTTGGGCGTCGAGGGCGAGCTGCCCCAGCTCGAGCACCACACCCTCCTCTTCACCAAGGAGTGGGAGCGCGGGTTCGCCGCGATCTTCGACGAGCCGACCTCGGTGCCCGAGCCGGCCTCGCTCTACATCTGCAAGCCCAGCGCCTTGGACCCGGATGTCGCGCCCGAGGGCTACGAGAACCTCTTCGTGCTCGTGCCGATCCCGGCCGACCCAACGATCGGTCGCGGTGATCTGGACGGCGATGGGGATCCGCGCATCGAGGCGATCGCCGACCGCGTGATCGGGCAGATCGCCGACTGGACCGGCATCCCGGATCTCGCCTCGCGCATCACGGTACGCCGCACGGTGGGCCCCGGCGACTTCGCCGCCGACCTCAACGCGTGGAAGGGCACGGCTCTCGGGCCGGCGCACACGCTCAAGCAGAGTGCGTTCTTCCGCGCGGGCAACGTGTCGAAGAAGGTCACGGGGCTCTACTACGTGGGCGGATCGAGCATCCCGGGCATCGGACTGCCGATGTGCCTCATCAGCTCGGAGATCCTGATCAAGCGCCTGCGCGGCGACATCTCGACCGAGGCGCTGCCGGAGCCGTTGCAGCGCACGGTGCCCGAGGCCGCCTCCGTGTCGCAGGGCGAGCCGGTCGAGACCTCCTAGCTCGATGGGCCTCCTCTACCTGCTCGCGCTGGCGATCGCGCTCACCGGCATGGTGATGCTCGACCGGCGGTTCGGCCTCTTCTTCTGGCGTGCCCCGTGGCGGGCGGCGGTCGTGCTGCTCGCCGGGGTGGGGTTCTTCCTGATCTGGGACCTCGGCGGCGTGCTCGGCAACATCTTCTTCCGCGGCGAGACGGCGTTCATGACCGGGCTGCAGATCTTTCCCGAGATCCCGCTCGAGGAGGTCTTCTTCCTCACGCTGCTCTGCTACCTGACGATGAACGCCTACTTCGCCGCCTCCAATCTCGTTGCGCGCATGTTTCCGTCACGCGCGTACGGCACACCATCCGCGCGGGGCGAACGCATGCGCGCGGGCGGAGGTGACGTGTGAGCTACTGGGCACTCAACGCGATCTTCCTCGCCGTCGTCGCCCTCATCGTCGTGGCCGGGTTCGTCGTCCGTCGCACCCCGAACTGGCGCGCGGTCGGCATCACCATGGTCGTGGTGCTCGTGATGACCGCGATCTTCGACAACATCATGATCGGGGTCGGGCTCGTGGCGTACAGCCCCGAGCGCATCAGCGGTGTGTTCATCGGCATCGCCCCGCTGGAGGACTTCGCCTACGCCGTCGCCGCGGTCATCGGACTGCCGGCGCTGTGGGCGCTGTTGACCCCACGCGCATCCGCGACATCGACAGCTGCCGCGGAAGGGGCATCCGATGCTTAAGGCGCTCTTCGTCTCGTCCCGGCCGCTGAGCTGGGTGAACACGGCCTTCCCGTTCGCGGCCGCCTACTTCCTCACGACGCGGCAGATTGACCTGACCTTCGTGCTCGGAACGCTGTTCTTCCTGATCCCCTACAACCTGGCGATGTACGGCATCAACGACGTGTTCGACTACGAGAGCGACCTGCGCAACCCGCGCAAGGGCGGAGTCGAGGGCGCACTTCTCGACACGCGGATGCACCGGCCGACCCTCATCGCGAGCGTCGTGACGACCGTGCCGTTCGTCGTCTACCTCGTGATCGTCGGCTCGCCCCTGTCGTGGCTCGTGCTCGCGATCTCGCTCTTCGCGGTCGTCGCCTACTCGGCGAAGGGGCTGCGCTTCAAGGAGAAGCCGTTCCTCGACTCGCTCACCTCGAGCACCCACTTCGTCTCGCCCGCGGTCTACGGCCTCGTGCTCGCCGGGGCGGTCTTCACGCCGCAGTTGTGGGCGATCCTCGGGGCGTTCTTCCTGTGGGGCATCGCGTCGCACGCGTTCGGGGCGGTGCAGGATGTGATCGCCGACCGCGAGGGCGGCATCTCGTCGATCGCGACCGTGATCGGCGGCAAGGCGACTGTGCGGTTCGCCGTGATCTCCTACCTGCTCGGCGGCGTGCTGCTGCTGTTCAGCTCCTGGCCCGGCCCGCTCGGCGCCATTCTCGTCGTGCCCTACGCGTTGGTCTGCGCGCCGTTCTGGAACGTCACAGATGCCGCTGCCGAGACCGCGAACCGCGGCTGGCGGCGCTTCCTGCTGCTGAACTTCATCACCGGGTTCTTCGTGACGATGCTGATGATCTGGTGGGCGCTGGTCGCCTAGGACAGAGGCCACTTCGTGGTCTCGCTCACGCAACGCCCCGGGTGGAGTCACGCAGAAGACTCTGGCGGATCCGGACGATGTCTTGAGATCAAGACAACGTCCGCATCCGCCGGAGCGTGCCCGCCAAGCGGGTCATGCTCCGCTGGGGCTGCGCGGCGTCAACCGTCCCAGCCGAGGTTGCGCGCCATGCGCTCGAGCACCGCGACGGTCTGCTCGTACTGCTCGGGCGTGACGCCGTCGGCGACGATCGTGCGCTGGGTGGCGACGACCTCCGCCAGTCGCTCGAAGGCGCTGCGCCCGCGATCGGTGAGCTCATAGCCCGTGGGGGTCGCATCGACCCACGCGCTGTCGATCAACTCGGTGAGGTGATCGAGCGAGGACTCGTCGTCGTGCGCAACGAGGAACGGCGCGACCGCGGCATCCAGCTGCTCCACCGTCGCGGGCTCTCGGGAGAGCACGTTCAGGAGTTGCCACTGGCGCCGGGTCACGCCGTGTTCCTCGAGGGTCGAGGCGAACTGCTCATCGATCAGACGGTCGACGAGCTTGAGCCAGTATCCGATGGGTCGAGGAGTGTCCATGAGGTTACGCCTGGGGCTCGGTCGAACGGGAGGACTCCGGGGAGTTCTCAGGGGTGGGTCGGTCGTGGCCGCGCCCGTGACCTCGGTGGCCGCGATGCGGGCCGAAGCCGGGGCCGAACGGCCGGCCGAAGCCGGGACCGAAGCCGGGTCGTGCGCCGAAGCGGGGGCCGAAGCCCTGCTCGTCGTCCTCGGTCCAGCCGAGGTTGCGCGCCATCGTCTCGAGGGTCGACATGGTGGTGGCGTAGTCCTCGTCGCTGATTCCCGCGCGGGCGGTCGCGCCGAGGCCCTTGCGGTACTCGTGTGCCAGGGCGTGCTTGCGCTGCTCGATCGCCCGCAGCCAGAAGCCGGGGCGACGCGGGCGGGTGGTGTTCTCAGTGTTCTCAGTCGTGCTGTTCATCAGTGATCTGCTTTCTTCGGCTCGTGGCCGGGTTGGGGGTTCGCCGATTTCGACGATGCATGTCATATGACAACAGTTGTATAGTTACATACATGGATTCGGAAAGTCAAGCGGATGCCGTGCGCCGCATCGAGGACGCCCTGCTGAGGCTGCGCCCCACCCCCGGTCGCGGCCACCGTCACGGGCCGGGAGGACCTCGCCCGCCGTGGGCCGGCGGCGACCGCACCCCACCGTGGGGCGATGGCCCGCCGCCGTGGGCGGGCGGGCACGGTCCCGGTCGCCTCCCCGGAGGGCACGACCGGTCGCTCGGCGGC
>CALRZA010000098.1:0-6819 GCA_943372535.1 Auritidibacter sp. Marseille-P8566 | reverse complement strand
ATCTACGAACCGCTCGGCATCGTGAACCTCGAGGCGATGGCGTGCTCGGCTCCGGTCGTCGGGACCGCGACCGGCGGCATCCCCGAGGTCGTGGACGACGGCGTCACCGGCCGACTCGTGCCGATCGAGCAGGCCCAGGACGGCACGGGAGTGCCGCTGGACCCCGACCGCTTCGTCGCCGACCTCGCGGCGACCCTCATCGAGGTCGTCAGCGACCCGGCGGCCGCGAAGGTGATGGGCGCCGCCGGCCGTCTGCGAGCGGAACGGGACTTCTCGTGGAGCGCGATCGCCGCGCGCACGACCGAGATCTACCGCAGCCTCGCTTAGGCTGGAGTCATCATGTCCAGCGTTCTCCAGTTCTCCGATGCCTCTGTCGTTCGGGGCGGCAACACGATCCTCGATTCCGTGAGCTGGGAGGTGGATTCCGCCGAGCGCTGGGTGATTCTCGGCCCCAACGGCGCCGGCAAGACCACCCTCCTGCAGCTCGCGGCCGCTGAGCTGCACCCGACTCGCGGCACCGTGATGGTGCTCGACGACCAGCTCGGCCGCACCGACGTGTTCGACCTCCGCCCGCGGATCGGGTTCGCCTCGACCGCTCTCGCCCGGCGGGTTCCGGCCGATGAGCGGGTCATGGATGTCGTGCTCACCGCGGCCTGGTCGGTCACGGGCCGATGGAACGAGAGCTACGACGAGCTGGATGTGCGCCGCGCTCAGCGCGTGCTCAGCGAGTGGCACCTCGAGCAGTTCGGTGATCGGCTATTCGGCGGACTCAGCGACGGCGAGCAGAAGCGCGTGCAGATCGCGCGGGCCATCATGACCGACCCGGAGCTGCTGCTGCTCGACGAGCCTGCGGCGAGCCTCGACCTCGGGGCGCGCGAAGAGCTGCTGCAGCTGCTCGGCGGGTTTGCAAGCGCGCCTGACGCTCCCGCGATGATCATGGTCACGCATCACGTCGAAGAGATCCCGCGGGGCTTCACCCACGCCCTGCTGCTGGCCGACGGGGCCGTGCGGGCTGCCGGCCCCCTCGAGGAGGTCATCACCGCCGAGAACCTCAGTGCGACCTTCGGCCTCGACCTGGTCGTCACGAACGACGGTGGCCGGTTCAGCGCCCGAGCGGCGACCTGATCCGCCTCCCGCGCGGCGGCCTCCACCTCTGGTAGGCTAGTGAGTCGGCTCGCCGCCGCCGAGCAGCGCGATCCGCGAAGACTTTCCACTCGAATCCCAAGGAATCACCATGAAGACCGACATCCACCCCACCTACGAGGCCGTCGTGTTCCGTGACCTCGCGTCCGGTGCGACCTTCCTCACCCGGTCGACCGTCTCCAGCGACAAGACCATCGAGTGGGAGGACGGCACGACCTACCCGGTCATCGACGTCGAGATCTCGTCGGAGTCGCACCCGTTCTACACGGGCAAGCAGCGCATCATGGACTCCGCCGGCCGCGTCGAGAAGTTCAACTCGCGGTACAAGGCCTTCGGCGGTTCGGGCGACGCGAAGTAGTCGTTCGCCACATACGCCACGATGGGGCGGTCGGGGAAACCCGGCCGCCCTTCGTCGTTCCCGGTGACTCGCGACCTGGTGCGGAGCGCGCGGCTAGAACAGAGCCGAATGGCGCGAGATCCACAACGGCAAGATCGTCTCGCGCGTGAGCGGAGCGAGCTCGAGGGAGTTGATCTCGTCGACGGCGATCCAGCGCAGTTCGGCGATCTCGTTGCCGATCCTCGCCTGGCCGACCGCGGTCACGGCGAAGACTTCGGCGCGGATGACCGTGTCCGGCTCATTGGCCGCGACGGCCCGGTGACTGCCGAGGTACTCCGTGGCATCCAGGTCGATCTCGAGGCCCAGCTCTTCGCGCAGTTCGCGGGTCAGGGCTTGCAGGGCACTCTCGCCCGATTCGATCTTGCCTCCGGCCTGCATGAATGCCGTCGTGCCCTGCTTGCGCACGACGAGGGTGCGACCCGCCTCGTCGGTGATGATGGCCGCGGCGACCCGAAGCACGGTCGGTCGCTTGGCCGCTCCCGCTTGGATCGTCGCCGCAGGAACCCGGCTGTCGCGCGCTGGCGCCTCGGCCGGCAGGGTGCCGGCCGCCTCCTCGAGTTCGCGAACCGTCGCGACGGGCGGCGGTGCGGCGGCGAGTGCCGGTGAGATCGGCGGGCGCCCCCCGATCGAGATCCGGCCGGTGTCCAGGTCGATCTCCGGCACCGTCATGCTGGGACGCGGTTCGGGGCGAGGGAAGGGCATGGTGTCTTCGAGGGCGCCGATGTCGTCGATCGGGCGCATGGGCCACGAGTCCTCGGCGACGTAGCTCTCGTCGCCCTTGACCCGCCGGATGTAGTCCTGGAAGCTCGCGGCCTGATCGGCGTACCACCCGATCTGGCGCTCGTGCAGCTCCCGAGCGGGACCGTCGAGTTCGGCCGGGTAGGCCGCGGCGAGCGCCTGGGCGACGCGACCGGCCGCGATGGCATCCGCCCCCGCGTCATGGGCGTCGTCGAGCGAGACCCCGTAGAGAGCCGCGGTGACCTCGAGAGTGCGCTTGCCTTTGCGGTAGCGATCCACGGCCTTGTCGAGAACCAGGGGGTCGATCACGACGGTCGGCTCGCCGAGCGGCGTGAGGCGGTGACGTCGGCACTCCCGGTCGAGCAGGGTGAGGTCGTACGGGGCGTTGTACACGACGACGGGCATCCCGAGGCTGTCGATCACTCGGAGGGTCTGGGTGATCTCGGCGATCACGAGGGCGGCCGGACGACCGTCGAGGCGAGCGCGCTCCGTGGTGATGCCGTGCACGGCAGAGGCGCCCTCGGGGATCTCGATGCCGGGATCGGCGAGCCAGTCCCAGCGGGCGAGCACGGTGCCATCGCTCTCGAGGATCGCGATGCACGCCGACACGACCCGACTGGTGTCGACGTCGACCCCAGTGGTCTCGAGATCGAAGACGCCGATCCGGCCCCAGCTGTTCATGCTCTCAGCGTACGGGTCCACGCCGACACGCGCTGGTGACCCGGGCCCGCCGATGGTCACGCACGGGGCGAGGTCCCGAGGTGCAGCCAGTAGAAGCTCTGAGTTCCCAGCGTCACCGCGAGCGTGCCGTCGTCGGAGATCGTCGGGAACTCGCCGCCGCCGAACAGGTCCCAGGTCGTCGAGCCCTCGTAGCCGGTCACGCGGATCTCGGCGGCGACCGGGTTGTGAGCGAAGCTGAAGACGCACAGCACCGACTCCGCCGAGTCGCCGAACTGCGTGCCCGATCCCTCGTACTCCCGCACGAAGGCGAGAACCGACTCGTGGTTCGTCTCGAGCACCCGCAGCGAGCCGAGACCGAAGGTGGGGTGGCCCTTGCGCACGTGGATGACGTTGCGCACCCAGTGCAGCAGCGATCGCGACTGCGCCAGCTGCGACTCCACGTTGATGAGCGAGTAGTTGTAGACGAGCGACTGCACGACCGGCAGGTAGAGCTTGCCCGGGTCGGCGCTGGAGAATCCCGCATTGCGGTCGGGAGTCCACTGCATCGGGGTGCGGCTGGAGTCGCGGTCGTTGAGCCAGATGTTGTCGCCCATGCCGATCTCGTCGCCGTAGTACAGGAACGGGCTTCCCTGCAGCGAGAACAGCAGGGCATGGGCGAGCTCGGTCTCCGCCCGCGAGTTGTCCAGAAGCGGGGCCAGCCGACGGCGGATGCCGACGTTCGATCGCATGCGCGGGTCGTAGGCGTACCAGCCGTACATCGCCTGGCGGTACTCCTCGCTCACCATCTCGAGCGTGAGCTCGTCGTGGTTGCGCAGGAAGACGCCCCACGCGGCCGATTGCGGCACCTCGGTCGTCTCAGCGAGCACGCGCACGAGCTCGGTCGCGTTCTGCGAGCGCAGCGAGTAGAAGATGCGGGGCATCACGGGGAAGTCGAAGGCCATGTGGCACTCGGGCTCGTCGTCGGTGCCGAAGAACGCGACGACCTCCTGGGGCCACTGGTTCGCCTCGGCGATGAGCACGCGACCCGGGTACTCCCGGTCGACCATCGCACGGATCTCCTTGATGAACTCGTGGGTCTTGGGCTCGCCCTCGCCGTTGCCCTCCTCGGATTCGAAGAGGTAGGGGATCGCGTCAAGACGGATGCCGTCGACGCCCAGATCCATCCAGTGCCGGATCGTGTCCAGAGTCGCCTGACGCACCGCCGGGTTCTCGAAGTTGAGGTCGGGCTGGTGCGAGAAGAAGCGGTGGAAGTAGTACTGGCGACGCACCGGATCGAAGGCCCAGTTCGAGTCCTCGGTGTCGACGAAGATGATGCGGATGTTCTCGTACTTCTCGTCGGTGTCGCTCCACACGTAGAAGTCGCCGTAGGGCCCCTCCGGATCGGAGCGCGACTGCTGGAACCACTCGTGCTGATCGGAGGTGTGGTTGAGCGGGTAGTCGATGATGATGCGCATGTTGCGCTCGTGCGCCTTGGTGACGAGCTCGGTGAACTCGTCGAGGGTGCCGAACTCGGGCAGCACCGACATGAAGTCGGAGACGTCGTAGCCACCGTCGCGCAGGGGCGACTGATAGAACGGCGGGATCCAGAGCGCGTCGACGCCGAGCCACTGCAGGTAGTCCAGCTTGGAGATGAGACCGGCGAGATCGCCCGATCCGTCGCCGTTGCTGTCGTAGAACGACCGCACCATGACCTCGTAGAAGACCGCCCGCTTGTACCACTGCGGGTCGAGGGTCAGCCCGGGCAACTGGATGGGGGCGGTGAACGTCACGGGTCTCCTTTGTCGGCAACCCATCGAGTCTAAGACCCCTGCAAGCGCTTGTGCAGACAGCCCGTCGGTAGGATGGGGCGGGTGACCGTCGCCTCCCCGTACGCCTCGTTGTTGGCGGAGACCGATCCGCGTGACGCCAGCATCGATGTGGCCGGCGGCACCACCCGCTACTGGATCTACGGCCCTGAGGATGCGGACGAGACGATCATCGTCGTGCACGGCTACCGGGGCGAACACCACGGACTCGAGCCGGTGGTCGCGCACCTGCGGGGACTGCGGATCATCAGCCCCGACCTCCCCGGGTTCGGGGAGTCCGCGGCCCTCGTCGGCCGCCCGCACGACATCGCCGGCTATGCGCACTGGCTCGGGGAGTTCGTGACGGCGCTGGCGTTGCCGCGGCCGCCCGTCATTCTGGGCCATTCCTTCGGCTCGATCGTCGTGTCGGCGGCGGTCGCTCAGGGTCTGAGCGTGTCGCGCGTGATCCTCATCAACCCCATCGCCGCGCCCGCCTTGGAGGGGCCCAACGGGTTCATGAGCCGGCTCACCCTCGTGTACTACCGCACCGGGCGGGCGCTTCCGGAACGGATCGGCGCGGCCCTGCTCAGCAGCTGGCTCGTCGTGCGGTTCATGAGCGTGTTCCTCGCTCAGTCGAAGGATCCCGCGTTGCGACGATGGATCCACGACCAGCACCACACCTACTTCAGCCGCTATGCGACCCGGGACTCCGTGGTCGAAGGATTCGAGGCGTCAATCTCAGCGGATGTGAGCCAGTTCGCTCCGGCGATCTCGGTGCCCACGCTGCTGGTCGGTGCCGACCGCGATCCGATCACGACGGTCGCCGCCCAGGAGAGCCTGGCCGACCTGTTCGCGGAGGCGCGTCTCGTGATCATCCCGGGCGTCGGCCACCTGGTCCACTACGAGAAGCCGACCGAGGCCGCGACGGCGATCGTCGACTTCCTCGGGGTCGGCCACGTCAGCCGAGGAGCCTGAATGAAGATCGTGTTCGACTGCCGCTACACCCGGCTCGGTCGCCACGACGGGATCAGCCGTTATGGCGCGCGCCTCGTCGAAGAGCTCGCCAAGCTGCATCCGGTGACGATGCTGATCTCCGACGAGCGCCAGCTCGAGATGCTGCCCGATCTGCCCTGGATCCTCGGGACCGACCCCACGTCGGCCAAGGAGCCGTGGATCGCACGCATCGTCAACCGCGCGAAACCCGACGTGGTCTTCACGCCCATGCAGACGATGGGCCCGGGTGGTCGCGACTACGCCCTCGTGACGACGATCCACGACCTCATCTACTACACGCACCGCACTCCGCCCCGGGACCTCAACTGGGCGCTCCGCCTGCTGTGGCGGGCCTACCACCTCGCGTGGTGGCCGCAGCGCATGGTGCTCAACCGAGCCGACGCCCACCTCGTCGACTCGGAGACGACGCGCCGGCTCATGGAGCAGCACCGCATGTCGCGCAATCCGATGCACGTCGTGCTCCTCGGCACCGAGCAGCCGGCGCAGCGGCCGAACCGCTCGGCGCCGGAGCAGAAGACGCTCGTGTACATGGGCTCCTTCATGCCCTACAAGAACGTCGACCTCCTCGTGCGTGCCCTCGCCGACCTGCCCGGCTATCGTCTGCAGCTCATGAGCCGCGTGAGCGATGAGGAGCGCGCCCGTCTGACGGCGCTCGCGCCCGAGGGCGGTCTCGAGTTCGTCAACGGCGCCAGCGATGAGCAGTACGAGAGCGCACTGCTCGCGGCGACCGCGCTCGTCACCGCCTCGCGCGACGAGGGATTCGGCCTGCCCGTCGTCGAGGCGCAGGCACTCGGCACCCCGGTGCTCGTGAGCGACATCCCGATCTTCCGCGAGATCGGTGGACCCGGTGCCGGCTACTTCCACCCGGATCGCGTGGACGAGGTCGTCGCCGCTGTGCGCGCTCTCGAGCAGCCGGGGGAGTGGGCCCGACGATCGGCTGCGTCCGCCGAGTGGGCGACCCGCTTCAACTGGCCGGATGCTGCGCGCCAGCTGCTCGACGTGCTCACCGAGACGGTAGAGCGGCGCCGCACCCGCGCCCGCTAGCCGTCAGCTGACGCGAGC
>CALRZA010000097.1:0-6853 GCA_943372535.1 Auritidibacter sp. Marseille-P8566 | reverse complement strand
GTGGTGTGGCCGCCAGGGCGAGAAGCACCCGGCGGCCACGAGGGGTGAGACGGAGCTTCGGGGACTGAGCACGCACGGTCGGCGCTGCAGCCGGGGCGTACCCGCGCCCGCGGCCGGAGCCGACACCGAACGATCCGCCGAGGGCGATGCTGCTCATGGTGTGTCCTTTCACTTCGTCACCGGCAGCGGGGAACCGCCGGGGAACTCGTCTCACGTTGGCCTCCCGCGCATCCGCTCGATGTTGAGCGCCGATCCGGGGAGAGGGGTTTCGTATCCGGCGCTCGGCCGGGAGAGCCGGATACGAAGTCTGTGGAGTTATGTCACTGATCAAGACCAGCGTTGTCGAACATCTGTTCGGTTGCACTGACGAACATATCTTCGATTCCTTCGATCAGTCAAGAGGATCTTCGAACGAGCCACCGACATTCGCGCAACACACTCGAACAGGTGTTTGTTTTCGGGCCCTCCAGCGGATACAGTTTCGAAAGAACCACCGACATTCACTACCGACAGTCACCGGTGGCCGAGACGAAGGACATGGCATGGACGACGAGACGCGCGCGAACAGCACCCGCCGGCGCACGAGCCTGAGCGACAAGCAGCTCGCCATCCTGGACGTCATCCAGCGCTCGGTCTCGTCGCGGGGCTACCCGCCGAGCATGCGCGAGATCGGCGACGCCGTCGGCCTCGCCTCGCTCTCGAGCGTGACCCACCAGCTCAACCAGCTCGAGCTGAGCGGCTACCTGCGCCGCGACCCCAACCGTCCACGGGCGATGGAGGTTCTCATCGACCTCCCCGGTCTCGAGGGCGCGGATGACGCAGGCGAGAGCACGACGCCCTCGGTGGGCGACGCGGCGATGGTGCCGCTCGTGGGTCGCATCGCGGCCGGCATCCCGATCACGGCGGACCAGATGGTCGACGAGGTCTTCCCCCTCCCCCGCCAGCTCGTCGGCAAGGGCGAGCTCTTCATGCTCAAGGTCGTCGGCGAGTCGATGATCGACGCCGCGATCTGCGACGGCGACTGGGTCGTCGTGCGCCAGCAGAAGACCGCGGAGAACGGCGACATCGTCGCGGCGATGCTCGACAACGAGGCGACCGTCAAGGTCTTCAAGCAGCGCGACGGCCACACCTGGCTGCTGCCGCGCAACTCGGCCTTCGAGCCGATCCTCGGCGACTACGCCGAGGTGCTCGGCAAGGTCGTGGCGGTGCTGCGGTCGCTGTAACGTGACGGCCCCCGGCCGTCGGAGCCAGACCCGGTCGATAGGCTGAACGGGTGCCGTCTCCCGCCCGTTTCCCGTCGCTCGCCGACGTGACGGCGCTGCCCCGCACGCCCCGCTCGGAGGCCCTGCTCGCCGCGGTCGCCGAACGCGTGATCATCGCCGACGGCGCCATGGGCACGATGCTGCAGGACGCGGGGCCGACCCTCGACGACTTCGAGCAGCACGAGGGCTGCAACGAGATCCTCAACGTCTCGCGCCCCGACATCGTCGAGGCGATCCACGCGGCCTACCTCGAGACCGGCATCGACGCGATCGAGACGAACACCTTCGGCTCGAACTGGTCGAACCTCTCCGACTACGGCATCGAGGATCGCATCGAGGAGCTCTCGCGCGCCGGCGCCGAACTCGCGCGCCGGGCCGTAGCCGACTTCGAGGCGCGCGACGGACGGATGCGGTGGGTGCTCGGCGCGATCGGCCCCGGCACCAAGCTTCCGAGCCTCGGCCACACCACCTACGCCCACCTCAAGGGCACCTTCGCGGAGCAGGCGCGCGGGCTCATCCTCGGCGGAGCGGATGCGCTGCTGATCGAGACCTCGCAGGACCTGCTGCAGACGAAGGCGGCGGTCAACGGCGGCAAGGTCGCGATGCTCGAGACGGGCATCCGCGTGCCGATCTTCGTCGAAGTGACGGTCGAGACGACCGGAACGATGCTCGTCGGCAGCGAGATCGCCGCGGCCCTCACGGCCCTCGAGCCCCTGGGCATCGACATGATCGGTCTCAACTGCGCGACCGGTCCGGCCGAGATGAGCGAGCACCTGCGCCACCTGTCGCGCTTCGCGACCGTGCCCGTGATGTGCATGCCGAACGCGGGCCTGCCGGTGCTGGGGCCGAACGGAGCGAGCTACCCGCTCTCGCCCGACGAGCTCGCGACGGCGCACGAGCAGTTCGTGCGCGAGTTCGGACTCGGCCTCATCGGCGGATGCTGCGGCACGACCCCGGCGCACCTCAAGGCCGTCGTCGATCGCCTCGGCGGCGCGCCCGCCCCCGTGCGGGCGATCGAGAGCGACAACGGCATCGCGAGCCTCTACCAGCACGTGCCGTTCCAGCAGGACTCCTCCTACCTCGCCATCGGCGAACGCACCAACGCCAACGGGTCGCTCGCCTTCCGCGAGGCGATGCTCGCCGAACGCTGGGACGACTGCGTCGACATCGCCCGCAGCCAGATCCGCGAGGGCGCCAACCTGCTCGACGTCTGCGTCGACTACGTGGGCCGGGATGGCGTGAGCGACATGCGCGAGGTCGTCTCGCGGCTGGCGAGCGCCTCGACCCTGCCCCTCGTCATCGACTCGACCGAACCCGCCGTGATCGCCGCGGGACTCGAACTGATCGGCGGGCGACCCGTCGTGAACTCGGTCAACTTCGAGGATGGCGACGGCCCCGACTCCCGGTTCGGGCGCATCATGCCACTCGTCGTCGAGCATGGCGCTGCCGTCATCGCGCTGACGATCGATGAGAACGGCCAGGCCCGCACCGCCGACGAGAAGGTGCGCATCGCCTCGCGGCTGATCGACACCCTGGTCACCGACTGGGGGATGCGGGTCGACGACATCATCGTCGACGCGCTGACCTTCCCCATCGCCACGGGCCAGGAGGAGACCCGCCGCGATGCGATCGAGACCATCGAGGCGATCCGGAGGATCACGGCCGCGTACCCGGGCATCCACACGACCCTCGGAGTGTCGAACGTCTCGTTCGGCTTGAACCCCGCGGCGCGGTCGGTGCTCAACTCGGTCTTCCTGCATGAAGCGGCGGAGGCGGGGCTCGACTCCGCGATCATCAATGCCGCGAAGATCGTGCCGCTCGCCTCGGTGCCGGATGACCGCCGCCAGGTCGCACTCGACCTCGTGTGGGATCGCCGAGAGTTCGACACCGACGGCGCGATGACCTTCGATCCGCTCGCGACGATGCTCGACCTCTTCGACGGGGTCGACTCGGCGGCCCTCAAGGACCAGCGCGCCGCAGAGCTCGCCGCCCTTCCGGTCGGAGCCCGCCTCGAGCGGCGCATCATCGATGGGGAGGGCAAGGGCCTGGAGGCCGACCTCGATCTCGCCCGCACCGACGGGCTGACCGCCCTGCAGATCATCAACGATCACCTGCTCGCCGGCATGCAGATCGTCGGTCAGCGCTTCGGTAGCGGCGAGATGCAGCTGCCGTTCGTGCTGCAGTCCGCCGAGGTCATGAAGGCGGCCGTGGCCCTGCTCGAGCCGCACCTGGAGAAGACCGAGGCGGCGGGCAAGGGCACTCTCGTCATCGGCACCGTGCGCGGCGATGTGCACGACATCGGCAAGAACCTCGTCGACATCATCCTCACCAACAACGGCTACGACGTCATCAACATCGGCATCAAGCAGCCGATCAGCGAGTTCATCCGCGCGGCCGAGGAGCACAACGCCGACGTGATCGGCATGAGCGGGCTGCTCGTCAAGTCGACGGTCGTGATGAAGGAGAACCTCCTCGAGCTCAACGCCCGCGGCCTCGGCACCCGCTGGCCCGTGCTGCTGGGCGGGGCGGCACTGACCCGCACGTACGTCGAGGACGACCTCGCTGCGCTCTACGAGGGCGAGGTGCGCTACGCCCGAGATGCCTTCGAGGGGCTCGCCCTCATGGAGCCGCTCGTCGCGATCGCGCGCGGAGCGGACCCCTCGAGCGTCGGCCTGCCCCCGCTCAAGAAGCGCATCCATGCCCGCTCGACCATCGACGTGACCGAGCCCGAGGACATGCCGGCGCGCTCGGACGTCGTCAGTGACAACCGCATCCCCACGCCGCCGTTCTGGGGCACCCGCATCGTCAAGGGCATCGCCCTGGCCGACTACTCCGCGTTCCTCGACGAGCGCGCGACGTTCATGGGCCAGTGGGGTCTCAAACCCAGTCGAGCCGAAGACGGCGCAAGCTACGAGGAGCTCGTCGCGACCGAGGGTCGACCGCGCCTGCGGTACTGGCTCGACCGCATCCTCGCCGAGGGCATGCTCGACGCCTCCGTGGCCTACGGCTACTTTCCGGCGTACTCGGAGGGCGACGACCTCGTCATCCTCCATCACGGGGATGACCCGACCGGCGTGCTCGGAACCCCCGGCCTGCTCGCCCCGGACGGCGGATCCGGTGGCGCTCTGGGCACGGATTGGGCGCGCTTCCATTTCCCCCGTCAACGCCGCGACAGCCACCTCTGCCTCGCCGACTACGTGAGCTCGCGCGAGTCGGGCCGCATCGACGTGGTGCCGCTGCAACTCGTGACGGCCGGCTCCGCGGTGGATGCCTTCACCGCACGCATGTTCGCCGAGAACCAGTACCGCGACTACCTCGAGCTCAACGGGCTCACGATGCAGCTGACAGAGGCTCTCGCTGAGTACTGGCACAGCCGCATCCGCGCGGAGCTCGGCTTCGGCGACGAGGAGCCCGCCGATGTCGCGGGACTCTTCAAGCTCGACTACCGCGGAGCGCGGTTCTCGCTGGGCTACCCCGCCTGCCCGAACATGGAGGACCGCCGCACGATCGTCGAGCTGCTCAAGCCCGAGCGGATGGGCGTGGAGCTGTCGGAGGAGCTTCAGCTGCATCCGGAGCAGTCGACGGATGCGTTCGTGTTCCATCACCCGCAGGCGCGGTACTTCTCGGTCTGACCGCTGGGCCGGTCGTGGCACGGCCCAGCTTGGCTCGGCGCAGCGCCGCGAGCACGGGCCCACCCACGAGCACGAGGCCGACGGTGGTCGTGACCGCCCGCACGGTGTCCCACGTGAGGGTCGACGTGACGAGCGAGTAGAGGCCGAACGAGGCGAGGTTCTGCCCGAGCGGCGCCGCGGCGTCGTACGAGAGGCCCGTGCCGGTGCCGACCGCGAACGGCCAGAACCAGAGGTTCATCACGAGCCCGAAGGCGTAGGCGGCGAGGATGCCGTAGCCGACGAGCATCGCGATCTCGCCGCGGCCGCGCCCTCGCGGCAGCAGCCCGGCCCCCGCGGCGACCCAGGCGCACGCGATCATCTGAAACGGCGTCCACGGCCCGATGCCGCCCCACAGCAGCGACGAGAGCCCGATCACGAGCAGCCCGAGCAGGAACCCGAAGCGGGCGCCGAACGCGCGGCCGGCCAGGATCAGCACGATGAAGACCGCCTCCACTCCCCCGACCCCGGTGCTCACGATGCGCAGCGCCACACCGACGGCCGTGAGCACGCCGAGCAGTGCGACCGTCGTGGCGGTGTGCACCTGACGGTCGAGCACGAGCGCGAGGAGAACGACAACGGCGGGCACGAGCGCGAGCGCGACGATCGGCACGGCGGCCCGCGCGTCGTCGGGCAGCGCGGCGGCGAGCAGCGGCCACGCGAATCCGGAGGCAGCGAGCAGGCTGCCGCCGAGGAGGGCGAGGCGCGTGAGCAGGGTGCGGCGGTCCGGGGCACGGCGCGACGTTGTAGCGGCGATGGCATCGGGAACGAGGGTGCGGATCATGCGGGCACCGGCGTGCTCAGGCGTCCGTCGGCCATCGCGATCGTGAGGGTCGCGATGTGGTCGGCGAACTCGCGGTCGTGGGTCGCGATGACGACGGCCGCGCCGGCGCCGGCAGCCCGGACGAGGGCGTCGGCGACGAGACGGCGCGCCGCGGCATCCAGTCCTCGGCTCGGTTCGTCGACGAGCAGCACGCGAGGGGACGCGGAGAGCTGTATCGCGAGGGCCAGCACGACGCGCTCGCCGACGGAGAGGTCGCGGGGGTGGCGCGCGAGGATGGCCTCGCTGTCAGCGCGCCCTAGCAGCGCGAGGACGCGGTCGGCTGTGCGCGCGGCACCGCGTCGGTCGGCTCGACGGCACTCCTCAGCGACCGTCGAGGCGAAGAACAGGTCGTCGAGGTCCTCCGGCACGAGGGCGACGAGCTCGCGGCGGCGGCGGGATCGCCGTGCGGCGACATCCCGGCCGTCAACGAGAACCCTGCCGCGCACGACGGGCCGCGCAATCGCGTGCAGCAGGCTCGACTTGCCGGCGCCGTTGGGCCCGCGCAGGGCGACGACCTCGCCCGCTCGCAGGTCAAGCGAGACGGGCTCGACGACGACACGGTCGCCGAAGGTGGCGCTGACCTCGCGCAGCTGCGCGACGACGTCGCCGGAACTCCGCGGGCTCGGGCTCTCACGAACGGCGGTCTCGATCGCCCCCTCGATCGCCCCCTCGGTGGCCCGCAGGCGCCCCTGCTCGATGCGCAGAATGCGATCGGGCGCCGATCCCCACTCCCGCTCACGATGCTCGGCGACGACGACGCAGACTCCCGCCTCGTGGGCGAGCCGGTCGAGAAGGGCGACCACGCGGGCTCGCGCGTCGTCATCGAGGTCGGCGAGGGGCTCATCCACGAGCAGGAGCACCGGGTGCTGCACGAGTGCGGCGGCGATCGCCACGAGGCACGCCTCGCCCGCCGACAGGGCGTGGATGTCGCGGTCGAGCAGTCCAGTGATCCCCACCCGGGCGGCGACCTCCTGCACTCGCGCGTGCACGAGTTCGGACGCCACCCCGCGGATCGTCAGCGCGAAGCCGAGCTCCTCCGCCACGGTCGCAGCGACGAACGACGACCGCACGGACTGCGCGACGACACCGACGAAGCCCGC
>CALRZA010000096.1:0-6898 GCA_943372535.1 Auritidibacter sp. Marseille-P8566 | reverse complement strand
ACGGTGATGCCCAGGACGAGGGCGACCACGGTGAGCACGGCAAGAACGGGCGTAGGGATGCGTCGGGCGGCGATCACGGGTGTCCTCTGGTTCGCTGGGGGAAGGTGAACTCTCTTCAAGGGCAATGCTGAGCCTAGGGCACCGCGGGGTGCGCGCGGGCTGGGGATTGGCTGTGCCAGCGGGCGGTCAGCGCCTGATCCGGCTCAGCGCCCGTGGCGGCGGCGGTTCACGAGCGTCACCGCGACCGCGACCACGGCGAGCACCGCCGGGATCAGCAGGTTGCCGCCCGCGAGCACGAGCAGGCCGGCGACGAGGATGACGCTGACCACGGCCATCCACCAGCCCACCGACCACCGCTCAAGCAGTCGCACCGCCGCGATCATGCCGAGCGCGTAGACGGCGACCATCGAGGAGGTGTGGATGAGGATGAGCGGCGTGAGGGCGAGGTCCTGCGAGACGAGCACGCCGAAGTAGGCCAGCTCGACGACGGCGGTGAGGGCCAGGGCCCGGCGCGGAATCGCTCCCGGCTCGGCGCCCTTGGCGAACCAGCGGGGCAGGTGGCCGTCGCGTCCGAGGGAAGCGGCGAGGTTGGCGAATGCGGGCACGTAGGCGTTGAGCACGCCGACCGCCACGACCGCGGCGATCACCGCGACGACGATCGGACCGACGACCGGCACCGTCACGTCGACGAGGTCGATGAGCGGAACGCTGCTGCCGGGCGGGCGATCGCCGAGCACGCCGACGGTCACCCACTGCAGCGCGAGGTAGGCGACGCCGACGACGACGATTGCGATGGCCGTGGCGAGCGGGATGGTGCGGCGCGGTCGGCGGAACTCCGCGGCGATGTGCGTCACGGCCTCCCAACCCGCGAACGCCCACACGAACAGGCTGATCGCCGTCGCCACCCCGAGCCAGCCGTGCGGCAGGAACGGTTCGAAGTTGCGGGGCTCCACCGCGGGCGCACTGGCCACGACGACCCCCACGACGACGAGCACGAGCAGACCCGTGAGCCCGAGCTGCACGCTGCCGCTGACGCGCAGCCCGAAGACGTTGATCACGAGCGGCACAAGCAGAAACGACAGGGCGAGCCAGGGCACGACCGCGCGGTCGGCGCCAAGTGCGGCAGCGAGGTACTCGGCGCCGAGGGTGGCCACCACGGGCGCGCCGAACTGCACTCCGAAAAAGAACCAGTACCCGGCCATGCGTGCGGCAGTCGGCCCGAGGGCGAGGGAGACGAAGGTGGCGACCCCACCCGCGTCGGGATACCTCGCGGCGAGCGCGGCGAAGGTTCCGGCCAGCGGGATCGAGAGGAGGAAGACGGCGGCGACGGCGATCAGGGCGGCGGGGCCGGCGGCATCCATCGCCAGACCGGGCAGAGCGAGGATGCCCGTACCGAGCACGGCCGCGATGTAGAGGGCCGAGGCGGGCGCGAGCCCGAGCCGAGCTTCGTGGGCGGCGGGCGCAGCGTCGGGCTCGGTGGTGCGGGTCACTGGTCCATCATGGCGTGGCAGGGATGCGGCGGCCAGCGAGAAACGGACACGGTGCGTGCACGGGCTGCCGCCCCGCTGCGTTCGGCTCCCCGGCGACGAGAGTGCAGTTGTGTGAGGTCGCCATCGCGCCAATCCACCAGAAGTGCACTCTCGACGACGATCGCAGGCGGAAACTCGGCGGGGAGGTTTCGATACGGCCCTGCGGGCCTACTCAACCAGCGAGGCGAGCGCCCCGAGCACGTCGGCCGTGAGGTCGGCGGCGTCCTCGATGCCGACCGAGAGGCGCACGACGTTCTCGGGCACCTCGAGCGCGGTGCCCTTCACCGAGGCGTGCGTCATCTCCGACGGATAGCCGATGAGCGACTCGACGCCGCCGAGCGACTCCGCGAGCTGGAAGAGCGTCGTCGACTCGGCGAACTTCTTCGCCGCGCCAGGCCCGCCCGCGACGGCGACCGAGAGCATGCCGCCGAAGCCGCTCATCTGACGGGCGGCGATGTCGTGGCCGGGGTGGTCGGCCAGACCCGGGTAGTACACGGCCTCGAGGGCGGGATGCCCGACCAGGGCCTCGGCGATGGCCTGCGCGTTCGACGAGTGACGCTCCATGCGCACGGCGAGCGTCTTGATGCCGCGCACGGTGAGCCAGGCATCCATCGGACTGCTCACCGCGCCGACCGCGAACTGCAGGAAGCCCACCTTCTCGATGAGCGCGGGGTCGTTCAGCACGACCGCGCCGCCGAGCACGTCGGAGTGCCCACCGAGGTACTTCGTCGTCGAGTGCACGACGACGTCGGCGCCGAGGGCGAGCGGCTGCTGCAGGGCGGGCGAGGCGAACGTGTTGTCGACGACGACGAGCGCCCCGGCCGCGCGGCCGAGCTCGGCGAGGCCCGCGATGTCGCTGATCTTCATGAGCGGGTTGCTGGGGGTCTCCACCCAGAGCACCTTCGTCGACGGGCGGATGCTCGCCCGCACGGCATCCAGATCGCTCATGTCGACCGTGCTCAACTCCACGCCCCAGGGCACGAACACGCGGTTGACGAGACGGTGGGTGCCGCCGTAGACGTCGTTGCCCATGACGATGTGGTCGCCGGGCTGGAGCACGGCGCGCAGCAGGGTGTCCTCCCCGGCGAGGCCGGAGGCGAAGCTGAAGGCCCGCGTGCCACCCTCGAGCGAGGCGAGCAGGGTCTGAAGCGAGTCGCGCGTGGGGTTGCCGCCGCGGGCGTACTCGTAGCCGCCGCGGAACCCGCCGATGCCGTCTTGCACGAAGGTCGACGTCATATAGATCGGCGGCACGACCGCGCCGGTCGTCGGGTCGAACTCCTGCCCGGCGTGGATGGCGCGAGTGGAGAAGGCGAGCGAGTCGTCGGACACGGGGGTCATTTCTGTCGGGCGGTGCGAGTGGTCGGGTGCTCAGTGGGTCAGGTGCTCAGGAACGCGAGCAGGTCGTGCCGGGTCACCACGGCGGCGGGCTTGCCGTCGCTCGTGACGAGGAGGGCATCCGCTGCCGCGAGCGCCTCACGCGCCGCGGCGATGGAGTCCTGCATTCCGATCAAACCGAGCGGGGGGCCGATGAATTCCGCGAGCGCGTCGGTGAGTTGCGCGCGACCGGAGAAGACGGCGTCGATGAGGGTGCGCTCGTCGATCGAGCCCACCACCTCGCCCATGACGACGGGCGGCTCGGCCGAGAGCACAGGCATCTGCGAGATGTCGTACTGGCGCATCTTGTCGATCGTGTGGCGCACCGTGTCTGACGGATGCACGTGCACAAGTCCCGCGAGATCCGCGTTCTTCGTGCCCACCATGTCGGCGACGCTGCGGTCTTCGCCCGCCGGCAGGAAGCCGTAGCTGCGCATCCACTTGTCGTTGAAGACCTTGCCGAGGTAGCCGCGGCCGCCGTCGGGCAGCAGGATCACCATGACGTCGTCGGGGCCGAGGTCGCGGGCGGCCTTGAGCGCGGAGGCGACGGCCATGCCGCTCGAGCCGCCGACGAGCAATCCCTCTTCGCGAGCGAGGCGGCGGGTGAGCTCGAACGACTCGGCATCGGAGGACGCGATGATCTCATCCACGACGCTCGGGTCGTAGGCGGTGGGCCAGAAGTCCTCGCCGACACCCTCGACGAGATAGGGGCGTCCGGTGCCGCCCGAGTAGACCGAGCCCTCGGGGTCGGCACCGATGATGCGTACCGCGCCGCCGGAGATCTCCTTGAGATACTTGCCCGTGCCGCTGATCGTGCCGCCGGTGCCGACGCCGGCGACGAAGTGCGTGATACGCCCCTCGGTGTCGCGCCAGATCTCGGGACCGGTCGTCTCGTAGTGGCTCAGGGGCCCGTTGGGGTTGGAGTATTGGTCGGGCTTGAAGGCCCCGGGGATCTCGCGCGCGAGTCGATCGCTCACCGAGTAGTACGACTCGGGGCTCTCGGGCGCGACCGCGGTGGGGGTGACGACGATCTCGGCGCCGTAGGCCGTGAGCACGTTGCGCTTGTCCTCACCGACCTTGTCGGGGAGCACGAAAACGCACTTGTAGCCGCGCTGCTGGGCGACGAGAGCGAGGCCCACGCCGGTGTTGCCGCTCGTCGGCTCGACGATCGTGCCGCCGGGCTTCAAGAGCCCCTTCGCCTCGGCGTCGTCGATGATGCGCGTCGCGATGCGGTCCTTCGACGAGCCGCCCGGGTTGAGGTACTCCACCTTGACGAGCACGGTGGCGGCGATGCCCTCGGTCACGCGGGTGAGCTTGACGAGCGGGGTGTCGCCGATGAGGTCGAGCACGGTGTTGGCGTACTTCATGCCTCAAGGCTACCGGGCACCCCTCGGAGTGTGACGGGGCGGCGAGGGCACAAGCTTGCTCAGTACGCGATGCGCGAGCCCGACGGCCTCTCGAGTCCGGCCGCCTCGAACGCCCGCCCGACGAGCACGCGGCGGTTGTCGATCTCCTGGCCGATGTCACGGGCGAGGGCCGGCCGCTGATCGACGAGCAGGTCGACGACATCGACGGGCACGAACAGCACCTCCACCTCGGTGACGGCCTCGACGCTCGCGGTGATGCCCTGCCGCAGCAGGGCCGTGAGCCCGAGGATGTCGCCCGCCGTGAAGTCGGTGACGGTCACCCGGATGCCACCGGCGGCTTCCACGATCATGCGCGCGGTGCCTGACATGATCACCCGGATGCCGTCGGGCACGACTCCGGGATGCTGGATCCTCTCGCCGATCGCGTACCGCTGGGCGGCCACCCGAGGCAGCAGCGGCAGCAACTCGTCGGCGCTGTTCTGGATGATCGACGACAGGCGCAGCAGCATCGCGCGTCGGGTCTCGTCGGTGTCGAACTCGTCGACGTTGTCCGCGTCGAGGTGCAGCTTCGCCCGGCGGGCCGCGTACCAGAGCCGGCGACGGAACTCGGCGATCGTGTCGAAGTCGTCGCCGGGGCTGAGGATCGGCACGTCGATCTCGTACCGTGCCTTGCGCAGGGCGTACGCGCTCGGTTCACCGCCGGGCGCGAGCGTGGGCAGGTCGCGCGCGACCTGCACCATGACGTCGATCACGCGCTGCGGCGGGTCGCTCGGCGTGAAGCGCACCTCGCCGATCGCCGTGTAGGTGCCGTTCTTGCGGCTGAGGTTCGTGAAGCCGCTGCCGGCGAGCTCGGCGTTGGGGATCACCTGGATCCCGCGCACGGTGCGGATGTGCACCGACCGCCAGTTGACCTCCTCGACCTTGCCACGCACGCCGGCGGCGTCGAGCCAGTCGCCGAGCTTGAAGGGCTGCTCGAAGAGGAGGAGCAGGCCCGAGAGCACCGAGCCGACCGCGTTCTGCAGGGCGAGGCCGATGACGATCGAGCCGATGCCCAGGGCAGTGAAGAGGCCGCCGACATCCGCGCCCCAGACCATCGAGAAGAGCAGGGCGAGCGAGACGATGATCACGAGGAAGCGCACGACATCCACGAAGATCGTCGGCAGTCGCTCGCGCCAGGTGCCCACGCGCGCGGTCGAGAACACCGCGAAGTTGATGCCGTTGATCAGCACGAGAATCACGAGGAAGCCCAGCACCGTCGCGGTCACCCGGCTCCAGGTGACGTCGATGTTGAGGTCGCGGGTCTGACTCAGCAGCACGAACAGCGCGGCGACCGGCACCACGTAGTTGCGGATCAGGCGCACGATTCGGGCCGCGCCGCTGCCCCGACGCACGAGCGCGGCGTGCACCTCGGTCAGGCCGATCAGGGCCACCGGCAACCCGACGACCACGAGCACCGACGGCCAGAACCACGACTGGTTCCAGATCTCAAGCATGCGTCGCCTCGACGATGCGCCAGACCGCCACCCGCGTGCCGCCCGACTCGATCGTGCCCGCGTCAACGAGCTGCGGTCGTTCCGGCAGGCCGTCGAGCACCCGCTCGGTGAGGAAGATGCCGCTGTCGTGGTGGTCGCCCTGCAACTGGAAGGCCAGGTTGACCGCTTCGCCCCAGAGGTCGTAGATCATGTGGGATTGCCCAACGAGACCGCTCGTGAGATCGCCGACGTCGATGCCCGCGCGCAGTCGCAGCGAGGCGCCCCACTGCGCGCTGTAGCGCTCGAGGATCTCCTCGAGCTCGAGGGCGAACTCGACCATGCGGCGGGCGTTGTCCACGCGGGGCACCGTGAGACCGCAACTCGCGAGGTACCCCTTGGTCGTCGTCCGCACGTGCTCGACGCCGAGGCGAGCGCCGGCCTCGTCGAACTGCTTCACGAGCTCGTTGAGTCGCTCGAGGGTCTCCTGGGAGTCGAGGTGGCGGCTGTACTCCTCGAAACCGATGATGTCGGCGAACATCACCGAGACAGCGCGGTGATCCTCGGCGATCGTCGTCGCGCCCTCGCGATAGCGGCGGATGACCGGCTCCGGCATGAGGGAGCGCAACAGCCTCTCGGTCTCCTCGCTCTGCTGGTCGAGGAGGTCGGCCTTGACCTGCAGGCTGCGGCTCATCTCGTTGAAGGCGGTCGCGACCTGCACGACCTCGTCGCTCGTGCCGGCATCCACCGTCACGTTCGTCTCCCCCGCGGCGATGCGCTTGGCAGCCGACGCCAACCGCCGGAAGGGACTGACGAGGATGCGCGCGAGCACGAGGGAGATCACCGAGACGATGAGGGCGAGGACGGCCGACGAGATGACGAGGTTGCGGGTGAAGTCGGTGACCGGAGCGAACGCCTCCTGAGTGCTCGTCTCGGCCACGACCACCCAGGTCGGCATGAGCCCTCCGAGGGGGCGGTAGGCGGCGAGCGTCTCGCGACCGAGGTAGCTCTGACCGATCACGGTGCCGGTCTTGCCCTCCCGCGCTGAGTCGACCGCATCCGTGCGAATCGGAAGCACCGCGATCGTGTCGTCGCGGGCTTCGGCGAGTTCGACCGTCTCGGCCGGAATACCCGCGGCCGCGGCGGCTTCGGCGAACGC
>CALRZA010000095.1:0-6907 GCA_943372535.1 Auritidibacter sp. Marseille-P8566 | reverse complement strand
GAGCGTCAACTGGGGAATCCACGGGTGACGCTCAGAGATTGCGATGTATCGTTGAGTTAACGATATATCGTTGAGTATCGCCGAGCAGTCGTTCGGCTCGATCAGGAGGTCGCCATGAGCATGCCATTCAACGGATTCCCCGGTCGTCGCGGCGGACGCGGTGACGGCTGGCCCGGCCCGCAGATGCGCGAGGCCATGGAGCAGATGTTCGGCCAGTTCGAGCAGAAGGTCGGCACCCGCATGGGTCGCGGCGACGTGCGCGCGGCGGTTCTCGCCCTACTCGCCGAGAAGCCGATGCACGGCTACCAGATCATCAACGAGATCGGCGAGCGCAGCGGCGGCATGTGGAAGCCGAGCCCCGGCTCGGTCTACCCGACCCTGCAGCTGCTCGCGGATGAGGGTCTCATCACCGCCGAGGAGCACGACGGCCGCAAGACCTACCACCTCACCGACGCCGGACGCGAGGTCGCGGCTGCCGCGGCCGAGAAGTCCGCGCCGTGGGAGGGCTCGGGCTCGCACGACTCGCACCGCGTGACCGCGCTGCCGAAGGCGGGCATCGAGCTGGCTCAGGCGGCCGCGCAGGTCGGCCGTTCGGGCACCCCCGAGCAGGTGGCCGAGGCCGTCAGCATCCTCGAGGACGCGCGCCGTAAGCTCTACAGCATCCTCGCCCGGGACTGAGCGTGCTCTCAGCCCGCCGACGAGGCGGACGACAGAGACTCGACACCCTATGACCCACGCCGGGGTTTTCACCGCCTCCGATGCGCGTGCCCGCTACCGCAGAATCCTGCGCTTCGCCGCGCGCGCCCTCGTGCAGACGTGGTGGTTCGAGCTCGTGCTGCCGCGATTCTGGCTGAGCTCCGTGGCCAACCGCACGCGGCCGAAGCGCATGCTGCGCATCGCGCGGCGGTACCACGGGCTCGCCGTGGATCTGGGCGGGCTCATGATCAAGCTGGGCCAGTTCATGTCGACGCGCCTCGACATCCTGCCTCCCGAGATCACGCGTGAGCTCGAGGGGCTGCAGGACGAGGTACCGGCGGTGCCGTTCGCCGCGATCCGGGCCCTGGCCGAGGCTGAGCTCGGTGTGCCGCTGGAACGCGCGTACGCCTCGATCGACGAGGTGCCGCTCGCCGCGGCATCCCTCGGTCAGGCGCATCGCGCCCGTCTCAATGACGACGACGCGGCCCAGACCGGGCTGCGCGACGTGGTCGTGAAGATCCAGCGCCCCGGCATCGATCGCATCGTGGATGTCGACCTCCGGGCCCTGCGCCGCGTCGCCGGCTGGCTCAGCCGGGTGCGGCTCATCTCGTCGCGCGCCGACATGCCCGCCCTCATGGAGGAGTTCGGGCGCACGAGCCTCGAGGAGATCGACTACCTCAACGAGGCCAGCAACGCCGAGCGCTTCGCGGGCAACTTCGCCGGCGACGCCCGCGTGGCCGTGCCTCAGCTCGTGTGGGAGCGCACCACCCGGCGCGTGCTCACGCTCGAAGACGTCACGGCGATCAAGAGCACCGACCTCGACGCCCTGCGCGCCGCCGGCATCGACCCCTCCGAGGTCGCCGCCGAGTTCGCGTCGGTGATGTTCGACCAGCTCTTCGTGCACAGCTACTTCCACGCCGACCCGCACCCCGGCAACATCTTCGTCACGCCGACCCCGGGCGGTGAGCGCGCCTGGCGCTTCACCTTCATCGACTTCGGCATGATGGGCGAGGTGCCCGCGACCCTGCGGCAGGGGCTGCGCAACCTGCTCATCGCCGCGGCCTCGCGCGACGGCAAGGGGATGGTCGACGGCATCCGCGACATCGGCGTTCTGCTGCCCTCGGCCGACACGGTCGAGCTCGAGCGGGCGATGACCAAGGTCTTCGCGCGGTTCGGAGGCATGGGCTTCGCCGAGCTGCAGGAGATCGACCCGCGCGAGTTCCTCGCCTTCGCGAACGAGTTCGGCGACCTCGTGCGGTCGCTGCCGTTCCAGCTGCCGGAGAACTTCATCCTCATCGTGCGCGCGATGTCGCTGACGTCGGGCATGTGCAGCTCGCTCGACGCGAAGTTCAACATCTGGGATGCCGTGGAGCCCTACTCCGCCCAGCTGATCCGGGCCGAGGGCGGCAACCTCGTGATGGATCTCGGCAAGCGGCTGGTGTCATCCGCGGGGCTGATCGCCCGACTGCCGGGCCGCCTCGACGAGCTCATCACGCGCGCCGACGAGGGCCGCCTCACCACCCGCAGCCCGGAGATCGAGCGCCGCCTGGCCTCGCTCGAACGAACCACCCGACGGGTGATCTCGGCCGTGCTGTTCGGAGTGCTGCTGATCGCGGGCATCCTGCTGCGCCCCACGGATGCCGTGCTCGGCACGGTGCTCATGGCCGCGTCGGCGCTCCCCCTGCTGCACGCGCTCTTCGCGGGAGTGGTGGCACGCCGGGGTCCGCTACCCTGAACCATGGCCACTATCGCCCAGATCGCGGCGGAGCTCGGCCTGTCGAAATCGACGGTGTCCCGGGCGCTCCGGGGCGTTCCCGGCATCGCCGCCGACACGGTCGCCCAGGTCACCGCGGCGGCGGATCGTCTTGGATACGTGCCGTCGATCGCGGCCGCGGGGCTCTCGACGGGCCGCAACCACACCGTCGGGGTTGTGGTGCCCTCCTTGAATCGCTGGTTCTACAACTCCGTGCTGACGGGCATCACGCGCACCTTGGCCGACACCGCGTACGACGTCATCCTCTACGATCTCGACCGCCCGCACGGCGGAGGAACCCGCACCTTCAGCCGAGCACTGCTGCGCCAGCGTGTCGACGCCGTGATCACGGTCGCGACGGTCTTCTCCGCCGACGAGCTCGCGGAGTTCGCCCACTTCGACGTGCCGATGATCGCGGTCGGCCCGCCCACCGCCGGCCTGCGCACGATCGGCATCGATGACATCGCGATCATGAGCGCCGCCACTGCTCACGTCGTCGAGCTCGGCCATCGCCGGCTCGGGCTGCTGGGCGGCTTCGATGCGGAGACTCCGCCCCACCGTAACGCGATCGACCGCGAGCAGGCCTTCATGCGCACGGCCCTCGCGGCGGGAGCGACCGTCGATCCCTCGTGGATGCTCGCCGGCGGCTATCGGGTCGACTCCGCCATCCGAGCGGTCTCCGAGCTGTTCCGCAGCCCGTCACGGCCGACGGCGCTCGTGTGCGCGTCGGACGACATGGCGTTCGGGGCGATGTACGCCCTCCAGCTCGCCGGACTCCGGGTGCCGGAGGATGTCTCCGTCGTCAGCATCGACGGTCACGAGTACTCCGAGGCGTACGACCTCACCACCTGTCGGCAGGATCCCGAGGCTCAAGGGGTGCTGGCCGCTCGGGCGATCATCGCGGAGGTGGAGGGCGCCGAGCCGCCCTCGTCGTTCCCCACCGCGGGATTCGAGCTGATCGTGCGAGGCTCGACCGCCCCGCCGAGCTAGCGCCCGGCGTAACCCGACCCGGTGCGCACCCACGCGGTCGCGTCGCCGGGCAGCTGGCCGCCCGGGGTGAGGGTCGCGCTGGTGAGCAGCACGGCGCCCGCGGGAAGGTCGACGGGAGCTGCCCCGAAATTCGTGACGCTCGTCCAGCCGTTGTCGCGCGTGAACGACAGCACCTCGTCGGCGCCCTCGTTCCAGCTGATGCCCTCCGAGGTCTGCAGGGTGCGGCGCATCCGCAGGGCCGTGCGGTAGAGCTCGAGCATCGAGCCCGGGGTGCCGTGCTGACCGGCTGCCGCGAACGACGAGAACCATGCGGGCATGGGCAGGTGCGGGGTGCCGGTGGTGAAGCCGAAGGTGGGCGCCTCGGTCGTCCACGGCATCGGCACGCGGCATCCGTCACGGCCCTTGCGAGCGCCGCCGTCCCGAAGCCAGATGGGGTCCTGTAGGGCGTACACCGGAAGGTCGGCGACCTCGAGCAACCCCAGCTCTTCACCCTGGTAGAGGTAGACCGAGCCGGGCAGCGCGAGCAGCAGCAACGCCGCCGCCCGGGCGCGACGATCGGCCTTCACCGGATCGATCGCAGGGGTCGTGCCGTAGCCGAGGAGCCAGGTGTCGAGATGGGTGCCGGCCGGCAAGCCGAACCGAGTCGCATGGCGCACGATGTCGTGGTTCGACAGGGTCCAGGTCGATGACGACGCCGTCGACTGGGCGATCTCGAGGCTGCGCCCGATGATCTCGCGGAACGACTGCGCCTCCCACGGGGCGCCGATCAGGTCGAAGTTGAAGGCCTGCCCCAACCCGTCGAGGGTGGCGTAGCGCGCCCTCCGCTCCAGAGTCACCCCCGCTTCGGCAACAGCGACCCGCGGGGGGTCGTACTCGTTGAAGACCGAGCGCCAGGATCGATACACCTCGTGCACCGCATCCCGGTCGACGAGGGGATGGGAGCCGTCGAGCGGGTACTGCTCCATCAGTCCGATGGACTCGACCGCACGATACGGCTCACTGAGATCCTTCTTCAGGCCGTGGGCGACATCCACCCGGAAGCCGTCGACGCCGCGGTCCGACCAGAACCGCAGGGTCGTGACGAAGTCGTCGTTGACCTCCGGGTTCTCCCAGTTGAGATCGGGTTGCTCGGGCGCGAAGAGGTGGAGGTACCACTGCCCCGGCGTGCCGTCGGGTTCGGTCACGCGCGTCCAGGCCGACGGACCGAAGTGGCTGGGCCAGTCGTTGGGCGGCAGCTCGCCGTGCTCACCGCTTCCCTCACGGAAGAGGTACCGCTCCCGAGCGGGCGAGCCCGGAGCCGCCGCGAGCGCCTCGCGGAACCACTCGTGCCGGTTCGAGGTGTGGTTGGGCACGATGTCGACGAAGATCCGGATGCCGACGGCGTGCAGCGCGTCCACGAGCTCATCGAAATCCGCGAGCGTGCCCAGCTTCGGGTCGACGTCGCGGTAGTCGTCGACGTCGTAGCCGCCATCGGCGAGGGCCGACGGGTAGAACGGGTTGAGCCAGACCGCATCCACACCGAGGTCACGGAGGTAGGGCACCCGCGCCACGAGGCCCGGGAGGTCGCCGATGCCGTCGCCGTTGGAATCGGCGAAGGAGCGGGGATACACCTGGTAGACGACGGCCTGCCGCCACCACTCCGAATCCTGCGGGTCGCTGGCGAGCGGGGTGCTCACTTCACCGCACCCGCGGAGATACCCGCGATGATGCGCTTCTGCATGGCGAAGTAGAAGATCACGATCGGGATGATCGAGAGCACCAGCCCGGCCATGGCCAGCCCGTAGTCCGAGGTGTAGTTGCCGAAGAACACGTACGTGCGCAGGGGCAGCGTCTTCGTCTCGTTCTCCACGAGAACGACGGACGGCAACAGGAAGTCGTTCCAGATCCACAGGGCGTTGATGATCGCGACGGTTGCCGTCACCGGTCCGAGCATCGGGAAGATGATGCTGCGGAACGTACGGAACGCCGAGGCGCCGTCCATGCCTGCTGCCTCATCGAGCTCCACCGGGATGTTGGTGATGAACCCGTGATACAGGAATGTCGACAGGGCCACACCGAATCCGACATAGAAGAACGCAATCGTGAACTGGTTGCCGGGCAGGCCCAGCCCCCGATCACCGAAGAGGCCGACGAACGGGATCATGAGGGCCTGGAAGGGCACGATCATCGACGCGACGAGCACGAGGAAGGTGATCGCCGAGAACTTCGTCTTGGAGCGCGACAGGTAGTAGGCGAGCATCGACGAGGTGATGATGATGGCACCGACGCTCAACACCGTGACGATGAGCGAATTGGTGAGAGCCTCCCAGTACCGCATGCGGTCGGCCGCCTCGAGGAAGTTCGCCCACAGCCATTCGGTCGGCAGGGCCAGCGGGTCCTGGCGCGCCTCGCGGGCGGTCTTGACCGAGTTGAGCAACACGATCGCGAACGGGAAGGCGTAGAGCACCGCGAGCACCGACGCGAAGATGAAGAAGAACAGGTTGACCCGACGAGCGCGCTTCATCGCTGCACCTCAAATCTTTTGGAGACGACGACTTGGAAGAGGGCCGCGACGGCGATGACGACGAACATCAGAACGGCCTGAGTCTGACCGGAGGCGAAGTTGCCGAAGCTGAAGGCCTCGCGGAAGACATGCATCGAGATCAACTCAGTCGTGCGGTACGGGCCGCCACCGGTGAGCGAGAGATTGAGGTCGTAGGCCATGAATGCGTTGCGCATCGTGAGGAACAGCGAAATCGTGAACGCCTGCGCCATGAGCGGGAGCTTGATGAGGAAGAGCCGCTGAACGCTGTTCGCGCCGTCGATGAGCGAGGCCTCGATGGACTCCTGCTCGATGCTCATGAGCGCGGTGACGTAGATGATCATCATGTAGCCCGACATCTGCCAGACCGTCACGATGACCATCGCCCAGAAGGCGGTCGTGGTGTCGAGGAGCCAGTTCTCGGCGAAGATCGGGATGCCCGATGCCTCGGCGAGCACCGGGAAGGCCTGGCCGAAGAGGAACTGCCAGATCAGGCCAAGGATCACTCCACCGATGAGGTTGGGCAGGAAGAATCCGGTGCGCAGCACGTTGACGCCGCGCAGCGGAATGGTCACGAGCAGGGCGAGGCCGAAGGCCACGGCGTTGACGAGCACGAGAGACGCCGCGACGTACGCGAGCGTGAGGAGCATCGATCCCCAGAACGGCGGGTCTTGGAACGCCACGATGTAGTTGTCGAGGCCGACGAACGACGTCACCTCGAACCCATCCCAATCGGTGAAGGTGAACCACACACCGCGGGTGAACGGCACCACGAGCACCACGGTGAAGATCGCGAGCGGCACGAGCGCGAAGATCGCGAACCGCTTGAATTCCTGACTTCGGTTTCTCATCTACTTGCTCCCAACGTCGTTGTTGCCGGGCTGCCTGGTCACGCCCCAGGCAGCCCGGTTCAGAGTGCCGGGGTGCCGGCCGTGACAGCCGACACC
>CALRZA010000094.1:0-6915 GCA_943372535.1 Auritidibacter sp. Marseille-P8566 | reverse complement strand
ATCGCCGAACCCGTGCCGAACAGCACATCGGTGGGCACGGGCATGTCCTTGCTGAACTTCTCGGCCGTGAACGGCTTGTAGCCCATGCCGTACCAGGTCAGCGCCGACCCGATGAAGTCGACCTTCACGCCGTCCCAGTCGAGAACCTTGCTCGCGACCGCGCCGATGCGAGCGGATGACCGGAACGTGCGCACCGCCTCGGCGACCCACTCGGCATCCGGCCGGGCGTCGTTGTTGAGGAAGGCGACGAACTCGCCGCTCGAGCGCGAGACGCCGAGGTTGCAACCGCCGGCGAACCCGGAGTTGGTCGGCGACTCCACGAGGATGACCCCCGGGTCGGCCGCGCGGATCGCCTCGACGCTGCCGTCGTTGCTCTGGTTGTCGACGACGATGATCTCGAGGTCGTCTGCGGGCCAGTTCAGCTGCCGCAGATGACCGAGCGCGGCGATCGTGTCGGGAGCCCCTTTGTAGTTGACGAGGATCACGGAGACGAGTCCGGAACGGACGTTCGGCATGGTGACCTTTCGAGCGGGGGCGGGAGACAACCGGCCAAGTCTAGCAATCGGGCGTGCCGGCCCTTCAGGGCTCGACGGGGAGGCGGGCCGCGGAAAGTTATACTGGGACGCCCCTCGACGTCGGAGATCTCTCGAATGAATGCGCACGACCGGTACGCCGCGCTGAGCGCCCAACCCTTCCGAGACATCGCCGGAACCGGGTCGTCGCTCAAGGGCGCGTGGGGATCGATCGTCGGCATCTTCCAGCATCGCGAGATGCTCAACCTGCTGATCCGCCGCGACCTCAAGTCCCGCTACAAGGACAGCGCGCTCGGGTTCATCTGGACCCTCGTGCGTCCGCTCACGCAACTGCTGATCTACTACATCGTCATCGGCCAGTTCCTGCGGGCGGCCGAGGGCATCCCGGATTTCGCCATCTACGTCTTCGCCGGACTCACCGCCTACGGCCTGTTCAGCGAGATGGTCGCCTCGGGCACGGCCTCGATCGTCGGCAACGCCGGCCTGATCAAGAAGATCTACCTGCCGCGCGAGGTGTTCCCGCTCGCGAGCGTGGGATCCGCGCTGTTCAACTTCGTGATCCAGCTCGGCATCCTGCTCGTCGCCTCGGTCTTCATCGGCTCGTTCCCGCTCTCGGTCGAGCTGCTCTACGCGATCCCCGCGGTCATGGTGCTCGTCGTCTTCGGCACGGCGCTCGGCCTGCTGCTGTCGGCGGTGAACGTCTACCTGCGCGACATCCAGTACCTCGTCGAGGTGGTGCTGCTCGTGCTGCTCTGGGCCTCGCCGGTCGTCTACTCGTGGGAGATGGCCAAGGGCGTGCTGGGGCAGACGTTCTGGCTCGAGCTCTACACGAACAACCCCATCACGCTCGCCGTGCTCGGCTTCCAGCGCGCCTTCTGGATCGCGGGGCACGAGAGCGCCGAGTACCCCGACTTCCTGCTGCTGCGTCTCGGCATCGCCTTCCTCGTCGGCCTCGTCCTGCTCTTCGTCAGCCAGCGCGTGTTCGCTCGGCTGCAGGGCAACTTCGCACAGGAGCTCTGAGCCCGATGACCGACGACATCTCCCCCGTTGACGCGCCTCTCGAACGACCCGAGGTCGTCGTGCTCGAGAAGGTCTCCAAGAAGTTCGTCGTGCGCCGCGACAACTCGCTCAAGGAGCGCCTCGTCACCTTCGGGCGACTGGGCCGCCGGCACCGCGAGGAGTTCTGGGCTCTCGACGGCGTCGACCTGTCGATCCAGGCGGGATCGACGATCGGCCTGATCGGCCACAACGGCTCGGGCAAGAGCACGCTGCTCAAGGTGATCGGCGGCATCCTCGATCCCACCTCGGGCGTCGTGCGCAACCGCGGGCGCATCGCCGCGCTGCTCGAGCTCGGCGCGGGCTTCCACCCCGATCTGACGGGCCGGGAGAACGTCTACCTCAACGCGTCGATCCTCGGCCTCTCGCGGGCCGAGACCGATGCCCAGCTCGACGGCATCCTCGCTTTCGCCGGCATCGGCGACTTCATCGACACGCAGGTCAAGTTCTATTCGTCGGGCATGTACGTGCGCCTCGCCTTCGCGGTCGCCGTGCACACCGACCCCGACGTGCTGCTCGTCGACGAGGTGCTCGCGGTCGGCGATGAGGCGTTCCAGCGCAAGTGCCTCGACAAGATCCGGGCCTTCCAGCAGGAGGGGCGCACGATCATCCTCGTCACCCACTCGCTCAGCCAGGTCGTCGAGTTGTGCGATCGGGCCGTGCTGCTCAACAGGGGCACGATCGTCTTCGACGGCGAGCCGCGGGATGCCGTGACGCAGTTCCGCAACATCCTCGAGGAGCGCCGCCTGGCCGAGACCGGCACGGCGGCGAGCGAGACCTCGTCGTTCTGCCAGATCACCGCCACGAGCATGCGGTCGACGAACCCGAAGGCCGAGCCGGGCACGATCCTTCCCGGCGACGACCTGCTGATCGATCTCTCGATCTACTCGGAGCGCCCCCTGAGCGACCTCGTCGTCGCGGTGCTGCTCAACAACCCGTCGGGTCAGGTCGTCTACGGCACGACGACGCGGCTGCTCGAGATCCGGCTTCCCGAGGAGGTCGGCACCCGCGAGGTGCAGTTCACGATCGCCCAGGCCAACCTCGGCCCGGGCAAGTACTTCTTGAACGTCTCGCTCATGGACTACAGCGGCACCCACCTCTACGACTGGTTGCAGGCCGCGTCGATCGACGTGCCCGACCACGTGCTCAGCTTCGGCAGCCTCTATGCGCTGCCCCAGTTCGCGGTCAAGGACTCCTAGATGAGCCCGGTGCGCGTCGGCGTCGTGACGGTGACGTACAACACGGGCGAGACGCTGAGGCCGTTCCTCGCCTCGCTCGCGCCCGCGTCGACCGAACCGCTCGAGATCGTCGTGGTCGACAACGCCTCCACCGACGTCGCCCTCATCACCGAGATCGCCGGGGCGCACGCCGCTCGCGTGCTCGCGCGCGAGATCAACGCCGGCTACGGCGGCGGCATCGACGCGGGGGTCGCGGCCCTGACCTCGTCACCCGAGTTCATCCTCGTGTCGAATCCGGATGTCGTGCTCACCCCCGGTGCGATCGACGAGCTCGTCGCCCAGGCCGATCGTCACCCCGAGGCGGGAGCCTTCGGTCCGCGCATCAACGACGCCGACGGATCGCTCTACCCCTCGGCCCGTCGACTGCCCTCGCTGCGCACCGGCGTGGGCCATGTGCTCTTCGGCAAGATCTGGCCGACCAACCCGTGGACCCGGTCGTACCGCCACGAGACCGTGGCGGCCACCGAGCGCACGGCCGGCTGGCTCTCGGGGGCGTGCCTGCTCATCCGCTCGAGCGACTTCGCCGCGATCGGCGGCTTCGACGACTCGTACTTCATGTACTTCGAAGATGTCGACCTCGGCGCCCGCCTCACGCGCGCCGGCCGCAGCAACCTCTACGTGCCCTCGGCGGTCGTGACCCACACCGGAGCGCACTCCACGGCCGGCCACTCGCGCGAGATGGAGCGCGTGCACCACCGCAGCGCCTACCTGTACCTGTCGCGCAAGTACCGCGGCTGGTACCTCTGGCCGCTGCGCGTCGCGCTGCGCGTGGGTCTTGCAGTGCGCGCCGCGTGGCGCACCCGCTGACCCAGCGTCAGCTCCGACCTCACTGACGCGGCGTCAGCTCCGACCTCAGTCGGTCGCGAGCAGGCCCTGCAGGTAGGTGCCGTAGCCGCTCTTCTGCAGCGGGGCGGCGAGCACGGCGAGCTGGGCGTCGTCGATCCAGCCGGCACGCCACGCGATCTCCTCGATGCAGCCGATCTTGAAGCCCTGGCGGTCTTCGATCACGCGCACGTACTCGCTGGCCTGCATCATCGACTCGAAGGTGCCCGTGTCGAGCCACGCGGTGCCGCGGTCGAGCACCTGCACCTGCAGACGCCCGGCCTCGAGGTAGCGCTCGTTGATCGTCGAGATCTCGAGCTCGCCCCGAGCACTCGGCTCGATCTCGTGCGCGATGCGCACGACGTCGTTGTCATAGAAGTACAGCCCGGGCACCGCGTAGTTGCTCTTGGGCTTGGCCGGCTTCTCCTCGATCGAGACCGCCTGGAAGGCGTCATCGAACTCCACGACCCCGTAGGCGGTGGGGTTGGCGACCTGGTAGGCGAAGATCAGCCCGCCCTCGATCGTGCCGTGCGAGCGCAGCGACGAGCCGAGGCCCGAGCCGTGGAAGATGTTGTCGCCGAGCACGAGGGCCACCGACTCGTCGCCGATGAACTCCTCGCCGATGATGAACGCCTGCGCGAGCCCGTCGGGGCTGGCCTGCACGGCGTACTCGATCGAGATGCCGAGGTCGCTGCCGTCGCCGAGCAGGGCCCGGAACTGGTCGTTGTACTCGGGCGTCGTGATGACGAGGATCTCCTTGATGTCGGCCATCATGAGCGTCGACAGGGGGTAGTAGATCATCGGCTTGTCGTAGATGGGCATGAGCTGCTTCGAGATGCCCTTGGTGATCGGCCAGAGCCGCGTGCCGGATCCGCCGGCCAGGATGATGCCGCGCATGTCAGGCCCCGTTCGTCTCGGTGAGAGTGGCGTAGTAGGCCTTCGCGGCCTCGTAGGTGGGAAGCAGCCCCTGGGCCTCGGCCTCGGCGAGGGTCGGCGCCTCGAGATCCTTCGGCGAGAGCAGGGCCTCGCCCGCCTCGGCCGGGAACTGCAGGCCGATCGTCGCGTCGAGCGGGCTGACGGCGTGCTCCGCGGTGGGGTTGTAGGTGTCGGTGACGAGGTAGCTCACGACCGCACCCTCAGTGAGGGCGACGAAGGCGTGCCCCAGGCCCTCACCGATGTAGATCGCGCGGCGGTCGACGTCGTCGAGCCTGACGGCATCCCACTGACCGAAGGTCGGCGAGCCCACGCGGATGTCGATGACGAAGTCGAGCACGGCCCCGTGCGGGCACGTGACGTACTTGGCCTGGCCCAGCGGGAAGTCGGCGAAGTGGATGCCGCGCACGACGCCCTTCTTCGACACCGAGGTGTTGGCCTGCCGCAGCACGATCGGGTGACCGGTCACCTCGGCGAGCTTGTCGAAGCGATACCACTCGAGGAACACCCCGCGGTCGTCAGCTCGCTGGATCGGCGTGATCTCGTAGGAGTCGGGAATCGACAGTTCGCGGATTTGCACCTCGGAAGTCTACCCGTCCCCGATCGACGCCGATCAGCAGCGCTGCAACCCCTCGACGGTCGCCGCAAGCGACGGCGGACCTCCTAGCAGGTAGAGGTTGATCGTCTTGAGCCGCACGAGGTCGGCGAAGACGGCCTGCGGGATGCACGACTGCTGCGAGATGTAGAGCGGCGTGCCCTGGCTGCCCGCGAAGGCCGAACCCGCGAGCGCGTCGGGGTAGTTCTGCCCGGTCGCCATGATCACGGTGGTCTCGGTCGGCGAGAAGAACTGGGCGTTGATGCCCGCCGACGTGCCGTAGCGATCGGTGCCCGTGATGCGCTGAATCGTGATGCCGGGCAGCGCGGCGAGCTGGTTGTAGATGCCCGCCGAGACGCTGTTCTCGGCCCCGGTCACGTAGATGTTCGTGACGCCGAGATCGGCGATGAGCTGCGTCGTGGCCGCCGGAACGCTCGACGCCGTTCCCGGCACCATGAGCACGGGGGCATCGACGGTCGCCGCCGCGCCTCCCGCCGACAGGGCGTCAGGGAAGTTCAGGCCGTTGGAGACGAACAGCGAGGTGGAACCGCCGTCGTACGGCGCGGGGGTGTCGAGGAAGGCGAGTCGCGCGATCACCCGGGACGTGTCGAAGCGGTCCGTGCCGGTGATGCGTTGCACCGTCGAGCCGCTCGAGACCGCGGCAACGATCTGGTTGAACGCCGTCGCCGAGACCGAGTTCTCGGCCCCGAGCACGAACACGCGGGTCGGTCCGAAGGCCGTGAAGTCCTCGATCGCCTGCGCCACCTGCGTGCTGATGCCGCCCGGCTGCACGAGCATGATCGGCCCGCCGAGGTGGGTCGCCGCCGGTCCCGCACTCAGGGCATCGGGATAGTTGAGCCCCGTGGTGAGGAAGAGCACGTTTCCGCCGGTGGGGTACCCCGCCTGCGCGACCGCGATGCTCGTACCGAAGCGATCGGTGCCGGTGTAGCGCAAGGTGGCGACTCCCTTGGTGAAGGAGCCCGTGACGGGCGCCGAGACCGAGTAGTCGCCGTACTGCCCCACGACCGAGAAGGTGTGGAAGCCGGGCGGCACGGAGGCGAGCGACAGGCTCCACGAGCCGGTCGACGCGTCGACCTCGACGGGCGCCCCGCCGTCGATCGAGATCTGCACCGTGTTCGGCGCGGTCGCATTGGCGAGCGTGCCCGAGATCGCGGTCGGGCTCACGCCCGTGCCCGTCCACGAGGTGACCCGCGGAGCGGGCACGGTGACGGCGAGCTCCCACGTGCTGCCGTAGGCCTCTCGAATGCTCGGGTAGCCCCCGGGCGAGACCATCGGGAAGTACCCGCTGAAGGTGTCGGAGGTGCAGCCGTAGGGGTTGGTCGTCCACGAGGTGACCCCGAGCGCGAAGGCGCCGCCGATGAGGGGGCCGCCGCTGTCGCCGGGGATCGCGCACATCTGCACGACGATCGAGTTGATGCCGAACGCGCCGCCGTCGAAGGGCTGGTACCAGTCGACGTCGACGATCTCGCCGCACGCCCAGCCCGAGCGGCTGCCCGCCCGGCAGGCGATCGCGCCGAGCACGGCGGGCGCCTCGCCGCTGATCGAGTAGCGCGGCGACGAGAACGGCGCGCCGCCGCCGTAGCCCCACGTCACGATGGTCGGCTTGGCGACGATGCCGCTCGCGTTGGTCGCGACGCGCACGGTGTCGTACTCGTCATCGGCGACGGGCGCGATCTCGGCGAAGCGCTGGGTGCCGGGCACCTCGGAGCCGATGGCC
>CALRZA010000093.1:0-6924 GCA_943372535.1 Auritidibacter sp. Marseille-P8566 | reverse complement strand
GTTCCCGGCACCTACTCCGTCACGATCAACCGCTCGAACTCCGTTGACCAGAGCCAGGCCACCTCCCCGACGAAGTCGGTCGTCGTGGCTGCCGGCGGATCGGTCGCCGCGCAGTTCCAGTACGACTACGCGGCGCAGTTCTCGGTGACTTACGCGAGCAACTACCCGACCCCGGTGCCCCGCTTCCCCACCAACCTGCAGACGAGCTACCTCTCGACCTACGGCGTCAGCCTCGTCAACGGCACGCCGAGCCAGGTCGGTCTGCACCCCTACTCCTCGGGCTACTCGGGCATCGCGGGCACCTACATCGCGCCCAGCCAGAGCAGCGCCGGGTGCGTCAACGTCGATCCGGCCGCGTGGCCGGCCGCCACCGTCGGCGGCACGCCGCTCGCCGCCGGCGTGCGCCAGCCGCCGGTCGCCGCGCCGCCGCAGGGCACGACGTCGATGAGCATCCCGATGGGCATCGTCTCGGTGCGCCACAACACCACCGCCTTCCTCACGGCGGTCTCCGCCACGGCCGCCCCCGGCGCGGCCGATCCCGGCTGCGCCACGGCGATGACCTTCACCTTCGGTCAGGTCCTCATCAACGGCTCCACCGTGATCGCCCTGCCGTACGGCTCGTGGAACCTGTACTCGCACTCGACGGCCAACGGCACCCGCGTGCCCATCACCGGCGCGAACCTCACCGGCCTCGTGCGTTCGCTGCTCGGCGGCAACGTGATCACCCTCGACCCGAGGAACCCCGCGTGAGCGCCGTCAGGGCCGCGATCGCCCGCCGACTCGCCGGACCCCGCGACGCGGGGGTCTCGCTCACCGAGCTCATCGTCACCGTCATGGTCACCGGGGTCATCGCCGCGATCGTCTCGACGATGTTCCTCAACGTCGCCCTCGCCACCAACAACTCGACGGCGACGATCACCCGCAACGGCATCGCGACCAACGCGATGGATGCCGTGAGCACCGTCATCCGCACCGCCGCCGTGCTGCCGGTGTCGACCTCCACCGACCCGGATCCCGCGATCGTGGCCGGCACGGGCAACTCGCTGACGCTCTACAGCTTCGTCAACGCCAACCCGGCGCTGCCGGCACCGAGCAAGGTCGCCTACCGGTTCGACACCAACGGCACCCTGTTCCAGGACACCTGGACGGCGACGCAGTCGTCGGGCTACTGGGTGTTCACGGGCGCGGTCTCGACGCGCACGATCGCCGGACCCCTCGTGATGCCCACGGGCACCGACCCGATGTTCGTCTACCTCGACGACACGGGCACGGTCCTCACCCCGGGAACGAACGGCCTCACCGCGAGCCAGCGGGCCCAGGTCGCGGCCATTCGACTGACGGTGCAGGTCGCGAACTCTCCGACCACGGGCGCGAGCAACATCGTGCTCGTCAACACGATCGTGATGCCCAATGTGGCCATCTCGGGAACGGGGGGATGATGCGCTTCCTCGCCTCTCGCCTGAACGCCATCCACCGTGACGGAGGTGCGGCCCTGCTCATCGTGCTCGGGGTCGGCATGCTCATGCTGCTGATCGTCGCCGGCGGCCTCACCGTGGCCTCGGGGGGTCTGCAGAAGACCGACCGCGATCAGGACTTCAACGGTGCCCTCGACGCGGCGTTCGCCGGTGTCGAGGAGTACCAGAGCCGGCTCGCGAGCGATGCCGCCTACTACCGCTACGGCAACCCGGACGCGCTGTTCAGCAAGTCGCCGATCAGCAACAGCAGCGTCACCCTGCCGACCGGCACGGCGACCAACCCGGCCTTCGGCATCGGCACCTCCGGCACCTGGGCGACCGTGCCGGGCAGCTCGCCCGTCGCGTCGTTCCGCTACGAGGTCGACAACTCGCAGTACGCCTCGACGGGCGCCATCCGCATCCGCTCCACGGGCAAGGTGGGCACTGTCACGCACTCGATCGTCGCCGACCTGCGCCAGTCGGGCTTCATCGACTTCCTGTACTTCACCGACTACGAGGTGCAGGATCCCGAGCTGACGGGCCTCGCCTACTGCGAGACGCACATCTGGGAGGGCCGCAGCAGCGACTGCGCCAACATCCGCTTCGGCAACAACGATGTGATCGACGGACCGCTGCACTCCAACGACACCCTGACGATCTGCGCCGCGGAGTTCAACGGTCGTGTCACGACGTCGAACCCCACGAGCCCGATCTTCATCCGACCCAACGGCTGCGGCAACGCGACCTACGCGGTCGGCACCGGCCCGACGTACCAGGCTCCGCTCTCGATGCCGCCGACCAACGCCGAGCTCAAGAAGGAGACCCGCAACGACCTCACCGCGAGCGAGGTGCCGCTCCCGGGATGCCTCTACACCGGCCCGACCGTGATCACCTTCACGTCCGACGGCCGCATGAACGTCAAGTCGCCGTGGACCATCCGCACGCAGGTCTCGCAGACCTCGGGCGTGGCGAGCGCGGCCCCGGCGATGTGCGGCACGCCCGGAACCGGCACCGGGGCGCTCGGGTCGTTGACCGGCGCGACGATCGACGTGCCGCCCTCGAACGTGATCTACGTGCAGAACGTGCCGACGATCACGACCGATCCGAACTACCGCGCGGGCACGCCGAGCAACTTCGCGTGCGTCAACTCGAACACCGGGTGGACCTTCGGCTCGACGCGCTTCCCGGCCACCAACGAGATCACCCCGAGCGGGTCGACCTCGAGCAACCCGGCGTACGGCTGCCGCAATGGCGACGTGTATGTGCAGGGCACCTTCAACGGCGCGGCGACGATCGGGGCCGAGAACTACGTCTACGTCACCGGCGACCTCACCTACGACGACGCCAACAACGACATCCTCGGTCTCGTCGGCAACGGCGCGGTCTGGGTCTGGAACCCGATGCGCAACACCAACAACGGCGAGCGCCCGTTGCTCACCGACTCGGGCCGCACGATCGACGCCGCGATCCTCTCGGTCGCGCACACCTTCCAGGTGCAGAACTACGACCGGGGGTCGACGTCGCGGGGCACCCTGACGGTCAACGGCTCGATCGCCCAGAAGTTCCGTGGCCCCGTGGGTCTGACCAACGGCGTCGGCTACGGCAAGGACTACCAGTACGACTCCCGGCTGGCCTACATGGCCCCGCCGAAGTACCTCTCCCCGGTCTCGAGCGCGTACGGCGTGACGCAGTACGCGACGGTGCCGGCGGCCTTCACCTCGACAGGAGCCACCCCATGACCGCGCTCGCCGCCCTCGCCCCCGTTCTCGCGACCTTCGTCGCGATGCTCGGGCTGGCCGTCGGCTCGTTCCTCAACGTCGTCGCCTACCGCGTGCCCCTCGGCCTCTCGGTCGTCTCGCCGCCCTCGGCCTGCCCGGGATGCAGCACCGAGATCCGCGCGCGCGACAACGTGCCCGTGCTCTCGTGGCTCGCCCTGCGCGGCCGCTGCCGCGATTGCGCCGAGCCGATCTCGGTGCGCTACCCGATCGTCGAGCTCATCACCGGCGTGCTGTTCATCGCTGTGGCCGTCGCCTTCCTGCCGCCCATCCTGTCGGCGCCGGATGCCGCGACCGCCGTCGCCGGCGCCCTCGTGCTCGTGGCCTTCCTCACGCTCGCCGCCCTCTCGGTGGCCCTCACGGCGATCGACCTCGATGTTCAGCGCCTGCCCGACCGCTTGGTCATCCCGGGCTACGTCGTGGGTGGCGTCCTGCTGCCCGCCTCTGCGGTGCTCACCGGTGACCTCGAGAGCGCCGCTCGCGCGGCGGCCGGATCGGGCATCCTCGTCGCCTTCTTCTTCGCGCTCGTGCTGATCAAGCCGGGTGGCATGGGCCTGGGCGACGTCAAGCTCGCCGGCGTGCTGGGCCTCTTCCTGGGCTTCCTCGGCTGGCCCCAGCTGATCGTCGGCGTCGCTGCGGCGTTCATCCTCGGCGGCATCGTCGGCATCGCGCTGCTCGCCACCAAGCGCGCGACGCGCAGCACGGGCATCCCGTTCGGACCGTGGATGTTCGCCGGAACCTGGATCGCGGTCTTCGCCGCTGATCCCATCGTCACGTCGTATCTGTCAATCGTGGGCCTGGCATGACCGGCTCGACAACGGGACCCGCGACCGCGGGCTCTTTCAAGGGGGAGTAGGAAATGGCATCCAGCATCGTCGGATTGGATATCGGGCACGGAGTCCTCCGTGCGGCCGAGGTATCCCAGGGTGGCAAGTCGCAGCCTCGGTTGCTGCGGTATCACGAGGTGACGTTCCCGGTGGACGCCACGCGCGAGGGCGAGGTGCTCGAGCCCGACGTGCTCGTGCGCGCCGTGCGCCAGCTCTGGAGCCAGGGCAAGCTGCGCAGCAAGGATGTCGTGCTCGGCATCGGCAACCAGCGCGTGCTCACCCGTGACCTCATCGTGCCCCGGGTGCCTCTCGAGCGCATCCGCGAGACCCTGCCCTTCCAGGTGCAGGACCTGCTCCCGATCCCGGTCGCCGACGCGGTGCTCGACTTCTATCCGATCTCGGAGGGCGTCAGCGACGCCGGTCCCGTCATCAACGGGCTGCTCGTCGCCGCCGCCAAGAACGCCGTGCTCGCCAATGTGCGCGCGGTGCAGCAGGCCGGCCTCAACCCGATCGACGTCGATCTCATCCCCTTCGCCCTGAGCCGGGCCCTGCTGCGCGCTCAGGTCGGCAAGGGCACGATCGCCCTCGTGCACGTCGGTGCCATGACCACCTGCATCGTCATCGCCCGGGATGGCGTGCCGCAGTTCGTGCGCATCATCCCGTCGGGTGGGCAGGACGTCACCAACGCGCTGATGTCCACCTCGGGCTACACGCAGGCCGTCGCCGAGGAGACCAAGGCGTCGCTCGGACTCGTCCGCGAGGCCTTCGGCGACCAGGTGTCGCCCGAGTCGGCCGCGGTGCACCGCGTGACCGATGAGCTGCTCACGACGATTCGCGCGACCCTCGCGTTCTTCACCAACACCCGCCCGAACACCCCGGTCACCGGGATCGTGCTCTCGGGCGGGGGAGCGCGGCTCAAGGGCTTCGCGTCGGCGCTCGAGGAGTTCACCCGCCTTCCCGTCGACCTCGGCGACCCGACCGACCGCTTCGTCGTGTCGCGCGGGGTCGATGATCTCAGCCTCGCCACCGGCCTGCCGTCGATGGCGGTCGCACTCGGACTCACCCTGCGAGGTGTCGCATGAGCAGTCACGCCGCCGTCATCGAACGTGAGGTGCCGCCCGTCGAGCCCCGCCGTTCATCGCGTCCTGCCTCCGGCAAGCCCGGGGCCCTCGGCGGGGAGCCGCGCGTCTCGCTCCTGCCGCCCGAGGTCAACGACTTCCACCGCTCCCGGTCGGTGCGTCGTCGCCTGATCGGTGGCGTCGTCGCCGTGCTCCTCGTCGTCGCGGCGGGGGTCGGAGGAAGCTACTTCCTCGCGATGATGGCGCAGACCGCGCTCGACGCGGCCCGCCTCGAGAGCCAGGCCCTGCTCGCGCAGGAGGCCGAGTTCGCCGACCTGCGCCAGTTGCAGGCCGAGATCGCTCTCGTCGAGGCCGGCCAGATGGTCGGAGCGTCGACCGAGATCGAGTGGAAGGCCTACCTCGAAGACCTTCAGGCCACGCTGCCGCCCGGGGTGACCCTCGAGACGGTGAAGATCGAGTCCGCGTCGCCGTTCGTCGACTTCGCTCAGTCGTCCGTGCCCCTGCAGGGCTCCCGGGTCGCGACGTTGTCGTTCGCCGCCTTCAGCCCCACCATCCCGTCGATCCCCGTCTGGCTCGATGGCCTGGCGGAGCTCACGGGCTTCGTCGACGCCGTGCCCGGCTCGGTGGAGCTCCAGCCCTCGGGCACATACCTCGTCAACATGACGATGCACATCAACGACGAGGCCTTCTCGCAGCGATTCTCGGAGGTGACCGAATGAGCCAGAGCAACCGCCTCTGGGCCCTGGGCAGCGTCGGGGCGATGATCGTCCTGCTGCTCGCGGGCTGGTTCGTCGGCGCTCAGCCGGCGCTGACCGCCGCCGCCCTCGCCGATCAGGAGCGCCAGAACGTCGAGGCGCAGAATGCGGCGCAGGTCGTCGAACTCGCGCAGCTCGCCGACCTTCGGGCCAACCAGGACGAACTGGATGACGAGTATCGCGCCCTACGTCGCTCGATCCCCAGCACTCCCGGCACGTCGGCGTTCATCGACGGATTGGACGCGCTCGCCCTCAAGGCTGGCGTCACCATCACGGGCTTCACGGTCGCCGACCCGCTCGCCTATACGGTGCCCGCCTCCGCGGCGACGGCTCCCGTGACTGAGTCGACCGAGTCGGGCGATCCGACCGAAGTGCCGGCCGATCCGAGCCTCACGACGACGGCCCCGCCGATGGCGGTCACGAACCCGTTGATCACCCCCGACAACTTCGTGGGCGTGCTCGTGGGCATCAACGTCGTGGGCCAGTACGACGCGGTCCTCAGCTTCATCGACGGACTGCAGACCGGCAAGCGCCTCTTCCTCGTCACCGGGATCGAGAGCGACCGTGCAGCGGATGTCGAGTCGGCGGCGGCGAACATCGTCGCGGCCCGGGTCAGCGGCTTCATCTACGTCCTCGAGCAGAACTGAGCGACACGATGACCATCTCGTCGTGCCGTCGCGCCGATCGAGCGCCCTAGGCGCCCGATCCCCTGAGCAGGGGTGCCCCGGTCGTCGATCCCCCTGACGGCCGGGCGCACCCCGTTGCTAGAGTGGCTCGCGGGCGCCGACGACTGACGGCGTGCCGGAGAGGCAGCCATGAGCGACGAGACCGGTTCGACGAAGCCCGCATCCCGCACCGACGAGGTGATCGAGGATGCCGTGATCGTTCCCGACGAGCCCGCCGCGACGTCGGCCTCCGAGTCCGCCTCCGACACCCCCGTGCGCACGGCCGACGTGACGCCCCTCGCGACGGAGCAGCCTTCTGCCCCGCAGGTCGTCTATGTTCACACCCCGCCCCCGCCGCGCAAGGCGGGA
>CALRZA010000092.1:0-6956 GCA_943372535.1 Auritidibacter sp. Marseille-P8566 | reverse complement strand
CTTCGAGCCGGGCCAGGAGAAGCTCATCGATCTGCTGAAGCTCACCGACTACCCCTACGACGACGTCGACGAGCTCGTCTACTCGGTTCTCGAGCCGCTTCCCGTGGGCTTCACCTACTCGCTCTCCGGCAGTCTGCTGACGCTCACGGCCGACCCCAACGCCGTCAAGGGCACCCTCACGACGATGCAGCTCGCCGTGCGCGACGACCTGTCGGAGGGGCGTCCGGGGCGCATCGAGCTGCGGGTCGTGCCATCGACCCGGCCGCTCGCGCAACCGGCAGCAGACTCCGTGATCACCAAGCGCGGCGAGTCCACCCCCATCGACGTGCTGGAGAACGACGAGGCGACGAACCCGTTCCCTGGGGAGCCGTTGCGCGTCGTCGACATCCGCGGCATCGACGGCGGTTCGCTTCCGGCGGGAGTCACCGTCACCCCGAGCGCTGACAACTCGACCCTCACGGCGACCATCTCGTCGACGGCGCAGCCCGGCGACGTGACCCTGCAGTACCAGGTCGAGGATGCGACCGGGGATGCCGACCGCCGCGTGTGGGGCAGCGTCACCATCTCGATCCAGGATCGCCCCGATCCCGTCGACAACCTGCAGCCCACGGCGTTCGCCGACCGGTCGGTGAGCCTTCGGTGGAATCCCGCGCAGTTCAACAACTCGCCGATCACGGGCTACCGAGTCGTGACCACCTCGGGCGGCTCGACGATCGACACGACCGTGTGCACCGGAACCACCTGCACGCTCGCGACCCCCGGCAACGGACCCGCGAACGCCGTTCGCTACACCGTGTTCGCTGTCAACGCGATCGGGGAGTCGGACCCCGTGACGCTCGCAGACCCGGTGTGGTCCGACATCGTGCCCGCCGCCCCGACCGGCCTGAGTGCCGAGCCTCTCGATCAGGGCCTCACGGTCATCTGGGATGAGGTGCCGACGCCGTCCGGCGGATCGGCCGTGAGCGGATACGTCGTCACGGTGGGCGGGGTCGGCGTGACCTCCTCGTGTGCCTCGGCGACGTGCTCGGTCAACATCACCGACGGTTCGATTGCCAACGGGGTTCCCGTCACGTTCAGCGTGAGCGCCCGCAACGGGGCCTACGGTCCTCTCGCGTCGTGGAACGCGTCATCGGGTCAGGCGACCCCGGCGGGACCGCCGATTGCGACGGCATCCCCGCTCGCCTCGGCGACCGGAGACACCTCGATCAGCCTCGACTGGAGCGCCGCGTTCAACAGCAACGGTCGACCGATCACCGAGTACACCGCGGCGGCCTACACGGGCGCCCCGCCCAGCTGCGCCCCCGACGGAACGATCACGAGCAACGGGGCGACCGTGATCGCGACGGGGGCGGCGACATCCACCGCGTTCTCGGGGCTCAACCCCAATGCGGAGTACCAGTTCGTCGTCATCGCGTTCAACGGCCAGGGCTGCACGGTCGGCCCGTCGGTGGTGGCCCGCACCGCCCCGTCGGTCATCACCGCGCTCACGGTCGTCGGGCCGAGCCCCAACGGGGCGGCCTTCGACTTCGTCGTGACCGGCGGTTCGATGGGTGGCACGCCGATCACGAGCGACTTCACCGTGATCTACCGCCTCAGCGGCGGAAGCGTGCAGGGCGGCGAGAGCGGGCCGGTGAGTCTCGGCAGTGCGCTCACCGCCAACGGCACCCAGTACGGCCAGACGATCTCGGTCGAGGCCCGGGCCTGTCGCACCTGGGACTCCACCCCCGTCTGCCAGACGACCTGGTCGGCGCCGTTCCTGCTGGGCGTGCCCGTGGATCCGAGGCTGCTCACCGATCCGACCTTCACCCAGCTCGATCCCGACGACCCGCGCAACGACGGCACGTTCGCGTGGCTCGGGCTGCCGGTGGGCGACTACGAGGCGATCTCGGTCGCCTGCGGCACCGGTCCGGGGGGAACCTTCATCCCCGCGACCGATCCGGGAACCTGCGACGTGACCGCGAATCCCGCCCAGACCCCGTTCCTGACGATCCGCGTCACGGCCAACGGCGGACAGACCTACGACATCACCTACAACGGTTTCGACTACGACTGAGAGTGAGCCCATGACGATGACACCCGACCAGGCATCCTGGTTCTCCGATATCTTCAACCGCCTCGTGGCGAACGTCGACCAGGTCCTCCTGGGCAAGACGTTCGTGATCCGGCTGGGGTTCACCGCGCTGCTGAGCGAAGGGCACCTCCTCCTCGAGGACTTCCCGGGCACCGGCAAGACCTCGTTCGCCCGGGCGCTCGCCCAGAGCGTCGCCGGCACGAGCGCGCGCATCCAGTTCACCCCCGACCTGCTGCCGGGTGACATCACCGGCGTCACGATCTACGACCAGGGCAAGCACGAGTTCGAGTTCCACTCGGGACCGATCTTCGCGAACATCGTGCTCGCCGACGAGATCAACCGCGCGAGCCCGAAGACGCAGTCGGCGCTTCTGGAGGTCATGGAGGAGTCGCACGTCACGGTCGACGGCGTGACCCACCCGGTCGAGAAGCCCTTCATGGTGATCGCCACCCAGAACCCCATCGAGCAGGCGGGCACCTACCGCCTGCCCGAGGCGCAGCTCGACCGCTTCATCATGAAGGCGTCGATCGGCTACCCCGACCACGCGTCGACCCTGCGGATCCTGGAGGGGGCGGGAACCAAGGCGCACGAGGTCACCGTGCCGCCGATCGTCACGGCCGAGGTCGTGCTCGAGATGGCCCAGCTCGCGCGCACCGTGCATGTCGACCCCACGATCAACGACTACGTCGGCCGTCTCGTCGAGGCGACCCGCACCGCCTCCGAGGTGCGTCTGGGCGCGAGCGTGCGCGGGGCGCTGGCCCTCGTGCGCACCGCCAAGACGCTCGCGGCAGCGAGCGGTCGCCACTACGTGATCCCGGATGACGTCAAGGCCCTCGCGGAACCCGTGCTGTCGCACCGCCTGATCCTCGATCCCGAAGCCGAGTTCGACGGCGTCACGGCGCCGAGCGTGCTCGGCCAGATCCTGCTCGAGACCCCGCCGCCGAGCGAGCGTCAAGCCGTTTCATGAGTCCCGCGACCCGCACCCCGACCGCGTCGAAGGCCCCCACGGGCCCGACGCGGTCGTCGTCGCGCGGTCACACCACGAGCGGCTCGGGTCGCTTCGACGCCGAGCACACCACGGGCACCAAGGGGCTCACGAACGCGCGCACCCGGATCGTCGGGGAGCGCACCGGCTTTCTCGCCGACGCGATCGTCGCGATCGTGCAGGGCTCGACCGCGCTCTGGTCGGTGGTCAGCCGTGCCCTGGGTCGCGTCGGCTCGGTCGTCACCCCGCTCGGCTGGACCCTTCTGGTCGCGGCACCCCTGGCCCTCGCATTCGGCTACGGTCTCGGCTGGCTCGAGCTCGTCGTCGCGGGGTGGGCCATCGTCGCCCTGATCCTCGTCGCGGTCGTCTACCTCATCGGCCGCAGCCCGATGACCATCGCGCTCGCCGTGCCGCACTCCCGCGTGGTCGTGGGGGAGAAGGCCAGTGGTGAGCTCACCGTGGCCAACCCCGGACTCGGGCGCGCGTTGGGGCTCACCGTCGAGATCCCGGTCGGGGCGGGCCTTGCGGAGGTGGTGCTTCCGGGGCTGGCACGCGGCGCGCAGATCCAGCGCGAATTCGCCATCCCGAGCGCTCGGCGCGGAGTCGTCGAGGTCGGTCCCGTGCGCACCGTGCGAGCCGATCCCGTCGGCATCGTGCGCCGCGAGGTGATCTGGGCCGAGGTCGCCGAGTTGTTCGTGCACCCGCGCACCGTCAGCATCCCGAGCATGAGCACCGGCTTCATCCGCGATCTCGAGGGCAACCCCACCCGCGACCTCTCGAACAACGACGTATCGTTCCACGCCCTGCGGGAGTACATCCCGGGCGACGAGCGGCGCTACATCCATTGGAAGTCGACGGCCCGCACCGGGCGCTACATGGTGCGCCAGTTCGAGGAGACGCGGCGCAGCCACCTCGTCATCGCGCTCAGCCGAGCTCAGGGCGACTACGCGAGCGACGACGAGTTCGAACTCGCCGTGAGCGTCGCCGGCTCGCTGGGCACCCGAGCGATCCGCGATGCCCGCACCGTCACCGTCGTCGCCAGCGAGGACACCCCGGCGTTCGCGAAGCGCAAGGTCTTCGCCGTGCGCACCCTCTCGACGCTCACCCGCACCCGCCTGCTCGACGATCTCGCGGTGGTCGAGCGCTCGGAGGCGGCGCTCGCGATCACCGACGTCGCGCGGGTGACGGGCGATCAGGCGACCGGCGTCTCCGTCGCGTTCCTCGTGTGCGGCTCGGCCGTGACACCGCAGGAGCTGCGTGCCGCCTCGACCAAGTTCCCGGTGGATGTCGAGGTCGTCGCGGTCGTCTGCGACCCGGAGCACCAGCCCGGCCTGCGTCGCGTCGCCGGACTCTCCGTGCTCACGGTCGGCTACCTCGACGACCTGCAGAAGGCCCTCGCGCGATCGGCGGCCGGATGACCCGCGCGCGCCCGACGGTCGCGGCTGTCATCGTGAGCACCATGATGCTCTGGCTTTCGATCGCCATCGCGGCGACCGTGCTGTGGCCCGTCTACGGCACCGTTCAGTTCGTCATCCTCGTCGTCGTCGGGGTCGCCGTGGGAACGGTCATCGCGCTGCTCGGCGCCCGCTTCCGCTGGCCCGCCCTCATCGTCATGGCCGCGACGGTCGTCGCGTTCCTGCTCATCGGCGTTCCCCTCGCGGTGCCGTCCCAGGCGCAGTCCGGAGTGCTGCCCACGCTCGGGGGTCTCGCCGATCTCGTGGCCGGGGTCGCCCTCGGCTGGAAGCAGCTCCTCACGATCACGCTGCCGGTCGGCGACTACGAGGCCCTGCTCGTGCCGGCCCTCGTGCTCGTGCTCGTGAGCACCGTCGCGGGTCTCAGCATCGCCCTGCGCGCCAGGAATCCCGAGTTCGCCGTCATCGTGCCCGCGGTGTTCTTCCTCGTGGCGACGGCGTTCGGTCCGCAGTTCCCCGAGCGCCCGGTCGCCGCATCCCTCGGGCTCCTAGCGATCGTGCTGTTCTGGTTGGTCTGGTTCCGCTGGTCTCGCCGCCGGGCAGCCATCGCCTTGCTCGCGTCGCAGTCCGGGACCACCACCACCGAAGCGCGGGGAGGCGGGGCCCGCACGGTTCTGGCCGCCGCGCTCATCATCGCCCTGGCGTCCGGCGCCGGGATCGCCGCGTCGTCGGTGCTGCCGCCCGCCGAGGACCGCACGGTTCTACGCACGACCGTCGAGCAGCCGTTCGATCCCCGGGACTACATCTCCCCGCTGTCGAGCTTCCGGCGGTACTGGCAGCTCGACGTGCGCAACGACCTGCTCTTTACCGTCAGCGGGCTGCCGGAGGGCGCTCGCGTGAGACTGGCCACGATGGACACCTACAACGGCGTCGTCTACTCGGTCGGAAGCGACCGCGTGACCACCGAGTCGGGATCGTTCACCCGGGTGCCCTTCCAGTTCGATCAGTCGGACACCGCCGGCACGCCCGCCCGCATCATCGTCGAGGTCGGGGAGTACACGGGCGTGTGGATGCCGAGCATCGGCCAGCTGGAGCGCGTGCAGTTCTCGGGCGCCAGGTCGGCCGACCTTTCCGACGGCTTCTTCTACAACGACACGACCGGCACCTCGGCCGTCATCGCCGAGCTCACGTCGGGTGACGGCTACACCCTCGACGCGGTCGTGTCGCGGGCCCTCACCGAGAGCAACCTCGAGGGCCTCACGCCCGGGTCGGCGACGGTGCCCGACGCGGCCGCCGTTCCCGAGGAGCTCACCGCGGCCCTCGACGAGTACGTGCGCGGCACCGACACCCCAGGCGCGCGACTCCAGGCGGCCCTCGACGGGCTGCGGGCCGACGGCTACATCAGCCACGGCGTGGAGGAGAGCGAGCCGGCGAGCCGATCGGGCCACGCCTCCGATCGCATCGCCGAACTCTTCACGTCGCCGCGCATGATCGGTGACGCCGAGCAGTACGCGGTCGCGGCCGCGCTCATGGCGGGGGAGCTGGGCTTCCCGGCGCGCGTCGTCATGGGGTTCGTCCCCGCCTCGAACGAGGTGCGCGGCGAGGATGTGAGCGCCTGGATCGAGGTGCACACCGCGGAGCTCGGCTGGCTCGCTCTCGACCCCGTGCCCCCGTTGCGCGAGATCCCCGAGGAACTCCCCGAGGACAACGCTCAGGTGACCCGCCCGCCGACGATCGTGCCTCCGCCCGTGATCGAGTCGGAGGACATCGACCGCCAGACGACGCCGGACAGCGAGCAGGAGCTCGAGCCCAGCCTCGACCCCGTGCTACAGATCGTGCTCCTCGTGCTGCGGATCGCCGCCTGGGTCGCCCTCGTCGCCCTGATCGTGATGGCTCCGTTCATCCTCATCCTCGCTGCGAAGGTGCGGCGACGCCGGCTGCGGCGACGGGCACCGGATGCCGCCTCCCGCATCCTCGGCGGCTGGAACGAGTTCGAGGACGCCGTGCTCGACCGCGGCTGGGAGCCCGGCCCGGCCGCGACCCGCAGCGAGGTCGCGGCGATCGCGGGCGGCGTGCAATCGCAGGTCCTCGCCGCAGTGACCGACCGCGCGACCTTCTCACCCGACATCCCCGAAGGCACCGAAGCGGATGCCGTGTGGCGCGCCGTCGAGGATCTCGAGGCTCAGCTCGACGAGGGCCGCACCCGCTGGGAGCGGTTCAAGTCCAGCGTCTCGCTGCGTTCCCTCGGTGGCTATAGTGTGACGACCCTGTTCCGGCGATCAGAGAGAGTGCCCCGTGCATTGCAGTAATTGCGCCACCGAGCTGCCCCCCGGAGCCATGTTCTGTGGGGAGTGCGGGCGCGCCGTGACACCCGACCCGAGCCGTCGCACCCCGCGGGGCGGGGCCCGGCGTACCGCGGAGCAGACTCTGGAGGAGCGCATCTCGAGCCTGCCGGAGATCGTCTTCGACCTTCCGACGACCCTGGCCG
>CALRZA010000091.1:0-6971 GCA_943372535.1 Auritidibacter sp. Marseille-P8566 | reverse complement strand
ATTGACGGCAGGGAAGAGCCTGTTGATGCGTCTGGGGCGATCCTCCACGGTGCTAGCCACAACACTTCTTCTATCGTCGTGCGCCCCAACCATCGAGTACCGCGGCCCTGAATCAATGCAGCCAATCGTCTACGCGTGCGCTTCGCTGTCGATGGGCGTCGCTGCTGCCGGTGAGGATTCAGTGATCAATGACAACCGGGTCATCGACACGACGGCGACGCAGACGGAAGTAGACCTGGAGAATCGGGAGTTCACCTACGAGGTCACCGGTCGCACCGTCGTGTCTGCTGGCGACGAATCAGTCTTCGACTGGGAGTGCACGGTCACGGTGTCCGACAGTGACAAGTCACTTGTCGCCAACCTGACCTCATTCGTTCGGCAGCCCTGAATCGGGGGCTTCGCGAAGACGTCGACGTCAGCTCACCAGGAGCGAGCCGCCGGGGTTTTGATACGCAGCTGCGCTGTTACTCAACCAGCGGAGGCGATTACCCCGGGTGCGTCATCGACATGACGTCGAGCGCCGTGTCGAGCTGGGCGAGGGTGACCTCGCCGCGCTCCACGAAGCCGAGGTCGATCACGGCCTCGCGCACGGTGATGCCCTTCGCCACGGAGTGCTTGGCGATCTTGGCCGCCGACTCGTAGCCGATGATCTTGTTAAGCGGCGTCACGATTGAGGGCGACGACTCGGCGAGGGCGCGGGCGCGCTCGAGGTTGGCTTCGAGGCCATCCACCGTCTTGTCGGCCAGAGCGATCGACGAGTTCGCGAGCAGGCGGATCGACTCCAGCAGCGCCGTGCCCATCACGGGGATCGCCACGTTGAGCTCGAAGTTGCCCGAAGCGCCGGCCCACGCGATCGTGGCGTCGTTGCCGATGACGCGCGCGGCGACCATGAGCACGGCCTCCGGGATCACCGGGTTGACCTTGCCGGGCATGATCGACGAGCCGGGCTGCAGGTCGGGGATGTGCAGTTCGGCGATTCCCGTGTTCGGGCCCGAGCCCATCCACCGCAGGTCGTTGCAGATCTTGGTGAGGCTCACGGCGATCACGCGCAGGGCGCCGGAGGCCTCGACGAGTCCGTCGCGCGCGCCCTGAGCCTCGAAGTGGTCCTTCGCCTCGGTGATCGGCAGACCCGAGTCGGCGGCGAGCACCTCGATCACGCGCTGCGGGAAGCCGAGCGGCGTGTTGATGCCGGTGCCGGTCGCGGTGCCGCCGAGGGGCACCTCCGCGACGCGCACGATCGTGGACTGCACGCGCTCGATGCCGAGGCGCACCTGGCGGGCGTAGCCGGCGAACTCCTGACCGAGGGTCACGGGCGTGGCGTCCATGAGGTGGGTGCGACCCGCCTTCACGGCGCCCTTCCAGAGCTCCGCCTTCGCCTCGAGGGCGGCGGCGAGGTGCCCGAGAGCCGGGATGAGGTCGTGCAGCAGCGCTCCCGTGACGGCGAGGTGCACCGAGGTCGGGAAGACGTCGTTCGACGACTGCGACGCGTTGACGTGGTCGTTGGGGTGCACGGGCGAGCCGCGGTGCTCGCTCGCCACGTGCGCCAGCACCTCGTTCATGTTCATGTTCGACGAGGTGCCCGAGCCGGTCTGGTAGGTGTCCACCGGGAACTGGTCGTGGTGCTCGCCCGAGATCAGCAGCTCGGCCGCCGACGCGATCGCGTTCGCGATGTCCTGATCGAGGATGCCCATCTCGCCGTTCACGATCGCGGCGGCGCGCTTGATGCGGGCGAGGGCGACGATCTGCGCGGGCTCGAGGCCGGATCCCGAGATCGGGAAGTTCTCGACCGCGCGCTGGGTCTGGGCTCCGTAGAGCGCGGATGCGGGAACCCGCACCTCGCCCATCGTGTCGTGCTCGATGCGGTAGTCAGGGGTGTTCACGCCGGTGTGGTCCTTCTCGCTTGCCTACTGGATGGGATGCGTGGTGGAGGTCGGGGGGAGGGGCTCAGACTGAGCCGATGATGACATCGGGCACGGCTCGCCCCTCGAGCAGTCGGTAGTTCGCGCCGACCACGGCCAGCGTACCCGCCGCGACCGCGTCGCTGATGAGCTCGGACGACGCGAGAAGTTCGGCGATCGTGTCGCGCAGGTGCTCGCGGCCGACCTCTTGGGTGTCGAGCGCGCTCGGGTCGACCGGCGCGCCCTTCGCCACCCGACGCACGGCAGGCACGATCTTGTCGACGAGCGACGCGATGTGCGGGGGAAGCGCCGGGGCATCCGGACCCTGCGAGTCGATCGCGGCGCGCACGGCGCCGCACTCGTCATGGCCGAGCACGAGGATGAGCGGCACGCCGAGCACGCTCACCGCATACTCGAGCGAGCCGGTGACCGAGTCGGAGATGACCTGACCCGCGTTGCGCACGACGAACAGGTCGCCGATGCCCTTGTCGAAGATGATCTCGGCCGCGAGGCGCGAGTCGCTGCAGCCGAACAGCGCGGCGCTCGGAGCCTGGCCCGTCGCGAGCTGCTCGCGGCGCTCGACGTCTTGCCGAGGATGCGCAGGCTCGCCCGAGACGAACCTCTCGTTGCCGCGCAGCATCTCCTGCCACGCCTTCGCGGGCGTGCGTGTGGGGCTCACGGGGCCGCCTCGATCTCCGCGGCGATGGCGGCGGCAAGCAGCGCGAACTCTGCGTCGGCCGCCGTGCCGTGCAGCACGATCGTGCTGCCGTCGAGCTCGGTGCTCAACGCATAGGCGTGGTTACCGGCATCCCGGTCAGCACGGTCGTCGTGGATGCTCCACGTCACGCCGTCGATCGTGGTCGAGCCCGTGGCCTCGACGCCGTCGAGCACGCTGTCGAGCCAGGTCGGGTTCGCATCGACGCCCTGGTTGAGGGCGATGAACTGGGCGCCCGGGGTCACGAAGCCGACGTACCAGGTGGGCACCTCGTCACGCGGCGAGAAGCGGGCGGCGTTGGCCGACCACTCGGGCGGCAGGGCGGGCACGATGAGGGCGACCTCGGCATCCGCCGACGCGGCGATCGCGGCGTAGTCGATCGGGGGAGCGGGCTCCGGCTCAGGTCGCACGACCACGACGACGAGGAAGAGCACGATGCCGAACGACGCGATGAGCGCCACAACGAGGGCGGGGATGGTCTGGGCCGACCGCCGCTTGCGCGAGTACTCGGCGCGGCGGGCGGCGGTCTCCTCGGGGGTCTCGGGGCGACCGAGGTCGGCGACGATCGCGGGTTGCTTGGCCATGACGCCCTACTCGGTGGCCGCGGAACGAGCCGCTTCGAGGCGCGCCTTCGCGCCGGTCAGCCACTCCTCGCAGCGCAGGGCCAGCGCTTCGCCGCGCTCCCACAACGCCAGGGACTCCTCGAGAGTCGCGGAGCCCTGCTCGAGCTCGGCGACCACGCGCATCAGCTCGTCACGGGCCTGCTCATAGCTCAGGGCGCTCGTGTCGAGGGCATCGTTCGCGGCAGTCACGGGTTCGATCCTACTCGGCGCTCTCGACGGTTGCCGGGAGCTTTCCGTCGGCCACGGTGAGCACCAGGCGGGTGCCGGCGGGGGCATCCGCGATCGACCGCACGGCGCGTCCGTCGGGGCGCTGGGCGATCGCATAGCCGCGTGCGATGGTGCGCTCGGGTGACAGCGCGCGCAGCTGCGCGGTCAGCTCGACGATGCGCGTGTGCGAGCGCTCGATGACGCGCTCGAGCAGATCGCGGCCGCGTTCGAGGGTGCGATACAGATCCTCGGTGCGTCCGTCGACGATCCAGGTGGATGACGCGAGCGCCGGCCTCGAGCGCAGAGCCTCCAGCCGATCCACCTCCGCCGCCACCCGCTGGGTCACGCGCAGCCGCACGGAGGACCGCGCCTGCTGCACGCGGCTCAACTCCTCCGCAACATCGGGCACCACCCGTTTCGCGGCGTCGGTCGGGGTCGAGGCGCGCAGGTCGGCCACGTCATCCAGCAGCGGTCGGTCGGCCTCGTGACCGATCGCGCTCACGATCGGGGTCTCGCAGGCGGCCGCGGTGCGCACGAGGGCTTCGTCGCTGAAGACGAGCAGGTTCTGAAAGTCGCCGCCGCCGCGGGCGACGATGATGACATCCACCTCGGGGTCGGCGTCGAGCACCTTCAGCGCGGCGGTCACCTCGGGCGCGGCCCGGTCGCCCTGCACGGCCGTGTGGATGACGCGGAACTCGACCGCCGGCCACCGCAGCTGGGCGTTGCGCAGCACGTCCTTCTCGGCGTCGGAGTCTTTGCCGGTGATGAGGCCGATCTTCTTCGGCAGGAAGGGCAGCGGCTTCTTGCGGTCGAACAGCCCCTCGGCGCGCAGGGTCTGGCGAAGCTTCTCGAGGCGCTCGAGCAGATCGCCGAGGCCCACGTGGCGCATCTCGAAGACCTGCATCGAGAGGGTGCCGGCCTTGAGCCAATAGGTGGGCTTGACGAGTGCGACGACGCGGTCGCCCTGCTTGAGGTCATCCGGCAGCTTGGCTCGCACCGACGACCAGACCGTGAACGAGATCGTGACGTCGCTGTCGAGGTCTTTGAGCTTGCCGAAGACGTTGCCGCCCCCGCCGCCCCACTGGGTGATCTCGCCCTCGACCCACGCGGTGCCGAGGCGCTCGATCCAGCCCTTGATCTTGCCGGAGAACAGGGAGACCGACCACGGGGCATCGACCGTCGAGGGGGCGACCTCCATCGTCATGCCCGACCTCCCGTCGTCTCCCAGTCGTGCCGCCTAGAATTGGGCCTGTGAGCACCATCTCGAACGGCTCGGTCACCGCCCTGGACACCCCGCGGGTTCCCGCCCAGCGCAACCGGCTCAAGGATACCCCGGTCGCCGGCACCAAGCGGGTGCTGCTCGCGGCGCCCCGGGGATACTGCGCCGGCGTCGACCGCGCGGTCATCGCGGTGGAGAAGGCCCTGCAGAACTATGGCGCGCCCGTCTACGTGCGCAAGCAGATCGTGCACAACATCCACGTGGTCACCGAGCTCGAGAAGAAGGGCGCGATCTTCGTCGACGACGTCGACGAGGTGCCCGAGGGCTCGCACATCGTGTTCAGTGCCCACGGGGTCTCGCCCGCCGTTGTGCAGGGTGCGGCCGATCGCAACCTCATGGCGATCGATGCCACGTGCCCGCTCGTGACCAAGGTGCACCGCGAGGCCGTGCGCTTCGCGCGCGACGACTACGAGATCCTTCTCATCGGCCACCACGGGCACGAGGAGGTCGAGGGCACGATGGGCCACGCGCCCGAGCGCACGACCCTCGTGAACTCGCCGGCCGACGTGCCCAACATCGTCGTGAAGAACCCCGACCACCTCGTCTGGCTCTCGCAGACCACCCTTAGCGTCGACGAGACGATGGAGACCGTGCGCCTGTTGCGCGAGCGCTTCCCGAACCTGCAGGACCCGCCGAGCGACGACATCTGCTACGCCACCCAGAACCGCCAGGTCGCGATCAAGAAGGTCGCGCTCGAGGCCGAGCTCGTCATCGTCGTCGGCAGCGCCAACAGCTCCAACACCGTGCGGCTCGTGGATGTCGCTCTCGAGAACGGCGCCAAGGCCGCCTACCGCGTCGACTACGCCAGCGAGATCAAGCAGGAGTGGCTCGACGGCGTGGCGACCGTGGGCGTGACGAGCGGGGCATCCGTGCCGGAGGTGCTCGTGCAGGAGGTGCTCGACGACCTCGCCGACGCGGGCTACCGGGATGTCGCGACCGTCGTCACGGCGGAGGAGGACCTGATGTTCTCGCTGCCCAAGGAGCTGCGCACGGATGCCGACGGCAACCCCGACGAGCGCGGCCTCGGCGGCCGAACGCGTCGCCTCGACTGGCAGCGTGATGGCTGAGCCGGCTGGCGCGATGCCGGCGCCGGAGCCCGCACCGGATCCGCGACCGCGCCCTCGCTACGGCGAGTACGCCGACCCCTCGCCGTTGCCACCGCCGTCGATCGAGACCCGGGCCGACCTCGCGGCCGCCCTCAGCGGGACGCCCATCGACGCGCCTCGTGCCGCGACACCTGCCGAACGGCCGCGTCGCACCTGGGATGTCGTGCTCACGACCGCCCTGCTCGCGCTCGCTGTCTACGACGTGGTCGGCGGCTTCTCGACGTTCGCGAACCTCACCCCGGCGATCCAGGCGATGTTCGACCAGACCGGGGTGGGCGAGTTCACCGCCACCGCGGTCGCGCAGCAGTGGGGGTTCATCGCCAACGCGGGGCGGATCGCGATTCTCGTGATCGTCATCCTCGTGTCGCTGCTGCTCGTGGCTCGTCGCCGCATCGCGTTCTGGGTGCCCCTCGTGGGTGGCGCGCTCGCGGTGATCGTCGCCGTGATCTGCATCGCCGTGATCATCGTCTCCGACCCCGCCTATCTCGCGTACCTCACGGCCGTGCAGCCCTAACCGCCATGCGCATCGGAGTGCTGCCCCGCGACGACGCGGCTCGGGTCATCACCCAGGCCACGGCCAACGGGGCGTGGGCGATCAACGCGGCCAACCTCGCGCTGACGATCCCACTGCTCTTCGAGGTGATGCTGTCGCGCGGGCTGGGCTCGGCGATCCCGCTGCCGCTCGCGGTGCTCGTGGTGATGCTCGGCCTCTCGATCGCCGCCGGCCTGCGCCCCCGGCGCTGGCTCGTCACGACCTTCCTGGCGGTCGGCGCGGTCGGCGCGGTCGTCTTCCAACTCGCCCTCGTCGGCGCCGACCCCTCGCTCTTCGATGAGGCGTACTTCCTCGTCAACCGTCCGGCCGTGTCGCTCGTGCTCGTCGCCGTCGGGGCCACCACGTGGTTCTCGGGAGTGCTGTGGGTGCTCATCGGGTTCCTCGTCTCGACGATCTCGAGTCTCGCGGTCGCCGTCATCGGCGGACTGCCGGTGCGCACCGGCTGGGGCCCGCTGATCATGTTCGTGTTCTACGTCGTCGTCTACGCGGTTCTCGCCCGCATCCAGGCGATCCAGCGTCAGCGGGTGCCGAACTTCGAGCAGTTCGAAGAGGACACGCGGCGCCTGAGCGTGGAGGAGAACCTCCGCGAG
>CALRZA010000090.1:0-7002 GCA_943372535.1 Auritidibacter sp. Marseille-P8566 | reverse complement strand
GAGGTCGTTGGTTCCCGCCAGGATCGACACGACGCGGGGCGAGTCGATGGCGCTGTCCACACGCGCGGTGAGCTGAGCGACCGTGTCGCCCCCGATCCCGCGATTCGCTGTGGGCATCCCCGGCAACCACCCGCTCCAGAATCCGCCCTCGGTGATGCTGTCGCCGAACAGCACGACCTTGCCGGTCGGCGCGGGAAGAGCCTTGAACAGCTGCGCGCGCTTGAACTCCATCTTCTCCACGAACCCCTTGCCGACATCCGCGAGCTCCGGCACGGACCGGCCGGTCGCGCCGGGCAGCCCGGTGGCGCTTGCGATCGCCTGGGCGAGGTGGGAGTAGACCGCGGCATCCCAACGCAGCGGGGAGACCATGTAGCCGTCAGCAGCGTCTCCAGCGAAGGGCGGGGCTGGGATGAACGTGGCGCCGCGCTGTGTGACTAGCGTCTCCGCCACGGCGTTGAATTCGGATGCTCGTTCCCCGAGCGCGGGCCGAAGCGGTACCCCAACGACAACGACGGATGCCAGCTCGATCCGGGAGGTGGCGAGCGCGACCAATCCATCGAGACGCGCAGCCGCCCGTCGCGGGCTCGGGCCTCCGCCCATCCCGAGCAGATCGGCAGTCCCGACCAGAATCACGAGCGCCCGGGGCGAGTCGATGGATGCCACGAACTCGCGGGCATCGTCGATGAGCAGCAGCTCGTCACCGAGCGTGCGCACCGAGCTCGTCGGGAACCACTCCTCCCACTCCCCGTGGAGGCTGAGCCCGTCGCCCACGAACACGAGGTCGCCCGGCGACGTGGGCAGCATCCGGGATTGCAGGCCGGCGCCCGGGCTGAACTTGGTGAGCATGGTGTGTACTGCACGTCCTCGAAGCGACATTGCTTCCTCCTTGTTTTGCACCCGTCACGGGTGACTGGATCAGTCCGACGGGTGGTCGGACAGGTGCTTCTCCACCGCGTCCGCGACGGCGGACATGCCGGCGCCGTTCGGATGGAATGCGGTCGCGCCGAGGCGCTCGGCGAGCACGTGCGCATAGTTGCGACTCGATCGCATCGCCGACTTCTCGGCCATGGGTCGGATCCCGGGGCCGGACGCGAATGAGCTGCCCATGGCGGCAAGGTGCCGGTAGGTGCGAGCAGTCACGTCAGCGTCTCCTTCGACTTGCGGTGAATCCCGAGTATAGGGATGATTGCCCGTATACGATACGAAAAGTATCGGAACCTGCACCAGTTCCGCGGCCGTGTCTTTCTGCCAGGAGCGGACGCGGCCGCGGATCCGGGTGCGACCTCGGGTGTCCTTCAAAGGAGAAGCAATGACTCAGACCGCTGTCATCACCGGGGGTTCCGGCGGCATGGGGATCGCCACCGCGAAGCTTCTCGGTGCAGACCACCGCATCGTGCTCGCCGATCTCAGCCAAGAGCGCATCGACGCGGTGGTCAAGGACCTGACGGCACTCGGCATCGACGCATCAGGCACGGTCTGCGACATCACCGATCGCGCGTCCGTCGAGGCGCTCTTCGACTTCGCCTCGACCGGTGACCACCATGTGCGCGCCGTCATCCACACGGCCGGGATCAGTCCGCAGATGGGGACCGCGGCCAAAGTCGCCCACGTCAACGGCACGGGCACGGTCACCGTGGCGCAGGCGTTCCTCCGCCGTGCCGGCGAGGACGACGTGCTGGTCAACGTCGCCTCGGCGGCCGGGCACAGCATGCCCAAGCCGCTCATCCACTTCCGCGCATTCAAGGTTGCGGAGTCGAACCCTGAGAAGTTCGAGAAGATCATCGTCAGTCGCGCACGGATGTTCGGCACGAAGCTCCGCTCCGGCCTCGCCTACAGCTTCAGCAAGGCGTTCGTGATCTGGTACACGCGTTGGCTCGCGGAGGCGTTCGGGGCCAAGGGCGCCCGTATCGTCTCGGTCTCGCCCGGCAGCTTCGACACCCCCATGGGCCGCCTCGAGGAGGACCACGGAGCCGGCGCGCTGCTCAAGGTCGCGGCCCTGAAGAGATTCGGCAAGCCCGAGGAGATCGCCGCAGTGCTGGCGTTCTGCGCGAGTCCCGCGGCCGGCTATCTGACCGGTGCCGACATCCAGGTGGATGGCGGCACCGCAGCGGGCCAGGAGTTCAAACGGTCACGTTCCTGACCGCAGTGGCCGGCGAATAGGCTTCCGGGATGAGTGAACCCAACCGGGGCGGACGTCCCCGGAGCTCACGGTCGAAGGATGCCGTGCTCAGCGCGACCCGCGACCTGCTCGCCGACGTCGGGTACGAGCGGATGACGATCGACGCCATCGCGGCCAAGGCCGGCGTCGGCAAGATGACCATCTACCGGTGGTGGTCGTCGAAGTCGGCGATCGTCGCGGACGCGGTCATCGAGGGCGTCATCACGATCGCCCCGTTCTCCTTCCCGGACACCGGGGATCTGAGAGCGGATCTGCTCTCCTGGCTGATGCCTGCGGTCGGCCTAGCGACCCCGCCGGAGGTCGCCGCGCTGGCTCTCGCCATGACCGCCGCGACCACCGGGGACGTTCGCACCGGTGAAGCGCTATACGAACGCTTCACGGGGCGCGACCGCCAGGCGATGATCGAGCGGCTTCAGAAGGAGGTCGACGCCGGACGAGTGGGTCCGGAGGTCGACCTCTCGGTCGCCGTCGACATGCTCTTCGGAGTGCTGCTCTACCGGCTCGTTACCCGAGCCGAGCCCAGTGAGCAGTATGCGCGCGGCCTCACCGACTTGATCGTGGCCGGGCTCACGGCGCGCGATCCACGGCGAACCATCCGCTGATCCGGGAGCCCCCACGATGGCGACGCTGCAAGTCGTCGGCCGGGCTGGGCAGTTGAATTGTAGTCAAAGCATGCCGACGCATAGAGATTCGACGTCGTCCAGGGCAAGATAATGCCCCTCTGACCAGCACTTCAAGTGGTGGCTCCGACGGGCGTCGATCCCGTGACCTCACGATTTTCAGTCGTGCGCTCTACCAACTGAGCTACAGAGCCTTGCACCAGCAAACTAGTGCAATAAGGCACGGCAATCTGGCGAGAGATGTGCCGTGCCTTGCGACCCTGACCGGACTTGAACCGGCGACCTCCGCCGTGACAGGGCGGCGCGCTAACCAACTGCGCTACAGGGCCTAGCTTTTGATGCTGATGTTTGGTGACCCCAACGGGATTCGAACCCGTGTTAACGCCGTGAAAGGGCGCCGTCCTAGGCCACTAAACGATGGGGCCTCGACTCATAAGACATCTCAGCTACCGAGGGTCAAGCATAAGGGGCGCGCCGCCAATTGCCAAACGCGCGCAAATCCGCGATCGGGCGCGGATGTCCCGGGGTTCCGCGCCACCCGGAGGTAGTTTCAAGCAGGGCTTGAACCTTGCGTGCTTGAGCGCGCTCGGCGACGGCCAACGCAGTACTGGGCAATCGGGCATCCTGTTGTTAGTGTTAACACTGTTACGAGTGTTGCTGACGCGGTTGCGCGATCAACACGATTCGGGGAGACATGGCTACCACGCGTATTCGTCGGGGGACGAACGGACGGCCGCACCGCGGTCAGGGATTCGTCGCGCTCGCCGCGATCCTGGCCACCTTCGTCGCCGGCACGATGCTCGGCACCGCGGCGCCAGCCTGGGCCGAGGACTACCCCACCTGGAACGACGTCGCGAACGCCCGCAACAACGAGGCCGCGACCGCCGCTCAGATCCGCCAGATCGAGGGGCTGCTCGCCGGCCTGCAGGCCGAGGCCGAGCGCACCCAGAAGGACGCGGAGCTCAAGGGCGCTCTGTGGGGCGAGGCCGACACGAAGTTCCAGGCCGCCGCATCCCGAGCCCTCACCCTTCAGGAGCAGGCGGATGCCGCCAACGCGATCGCCCTCGTCTCCGAGCAGCGCGCGGGCCAGATGGCCGCGCAGCTTGTGCGCTCCGGTGGCAGCGATCTGACTGCCACCCTGCTCGCCAACTCCGGTGACGCCGACAGCCTGCTCTACGGCCTCGGACTCTCGGGCAAGATCGCCCAGCAGGCCAACGCGATCTACGAGAAGGCCCTGCTCGACAAGAACACCGCCCAGGCGCTGACCGATCAGGCCGCCGTCGCCCGCGACGAGCTGGAGATCCTCAAGATCGCGGCCGAGAAGGCGTTCGTCGAGGCGCAGGCCGCCTCGACCGCGGCGGCGGCCGCGCTCACCGAGCAGCAGGAGAACCAGGCCCGTCTGCAGCAGCAGCTCATCGTGCTGAAGGAGAAGCGCGCCGCAACCGAGGCCGACTACCTGGCCGGCGTGCAGGCGCGCATCGGATCCGGCGCGAGCCTGGATGCCGGCGAGATCAGCCTCAGCGGCTGGGCCCGCCCGGTCAACGGTTCGATCACGTCGTCGTTCGGCTACCGCATCCCGCCCACCCAAGGCGCGTCGAGCTTCCACCAGGGCACCGACCTCGGCGCCGGCTGCGGCGCGAACATCTACGCCTCGCACGGCGGCACCGTCGTCTACGCCGGCTGGAACGGCGGCTACGGCAACTTCGTGCTCATCGACCACGGCGGCGGCGTGCGCACGGCCTACGCGCACATCGTCAACGGCGGCGTGCTCGTCTCCTACGGCCAGACCGTCGACGTCGGCCAGCACATCGCCGAGGTCGGCACCACCGGCACGTCCACGGGCTGCCACCTGCACTTCGAGGTGCGCATCAACGGCGTGGCCACCAACCCCGTCGCCTTCATGTCAGGTCAAGGTATTCGGCTTGGGTAGCGTCCGTGGTGAGAACTCGCCAGCGGTCGTGCCCACGCACGTTCGCTCTCGAGCAACCCTCGCCACGGTCATCATCGGCAGCCTCCTCCTCGCGTTCGGTCTCGCCAGTCCGGCGATCGCCGACGAGTATCCGACCTGGGATGAGGTGCTCGCCGCCCGCGAGAACGTCGAGCAGACGGCGGCTGCGATCGACGAGATCGAGGGCATCCTCGTCGCTCTCGAAAACGAAGCCGCCGAGCTCGGCCGCCTCGCTCAGGTGCGCGGCGAAGAGTACAACGCCGCCACCCTCGCGTTCGAGGCCGCAGCCAGCAAAGCCGACAAGCTCGAAGCCCAGGCGGATGCCGCGGCCGAACGTGCGGCGCAGTCGCAGGGTCGCGCGGCAGCCCTGATCGCTCAACTCGCTCGCACGGGCGGAGGCAGCCTCACCATGGAGCTGCTCTTCAGCGACCGCGCCGAAGACCTGCTCAGCGGGCTCGGCACGGCGAGCAAGCTCACCGAGCGGTCGTCGCTCATCTATCGGCAGGCGATTCTCGACCGCAACAACGCGCAATCGCTCACCGATCAGGCGCTCGTCGCCGAGCAGCGGCGCGACGAGCTCGCCGACGAAGCCGAGTCCGCGCTCGCGCAGGCGCAGGCCGCGTCGGACGAGGCAGAGGCTCGCGTCGCGGAGCAGCAGCGGGCATCCGATCAGCTGTATGCGCAGCTCGCGACCCTCAAGGGCACGACGGCCGATCTCGAGGCTGCGTATCAGGAGGGCCTGACCGCCGAGCAGGAGCAGCAGCAGCAACCCGCGCCGCCGCCCGCCCCGCCGGTGGCGCCGAACCCGCCGCCGCCCGCCCCCAACTCCAGCGCGGTGCAGGGCGCGATCGCTTTCGCCTACGCGCAGATCGGCGACATGTACCAGTTCGCGGGCTCCGGCCCCGACCGCTGGGATTGCTCGGGTCTCACCAAGGGCGCCTACGCCTCGGTCGGCGTCTACATCGGAGCCCACCTGGTCTCGAGCCAGTACTACACGATGGCCAACGCGGGCCGGCTCGTGCCGATCGGGCAGATGGTGCCGGGCGATCTGATCTACTACGCCAACGGCGGGTCGGCCAGCGGCGGTTTCTACCACGTGGCCATGTACGTCGGAAACGGCCAGATGATCGAGGCGCCGCGAGCCGGCATCCCCGTGCGCCTGACGGCCGTGCGGTACTACGACGCGCTGCCGTACGCGGGCCGGCCGACACCGTAAGAACACCGCCGGTTGAGTAGGCGCATTGCGCCGTATCGAAACCAGCTGACGTCGTGGTTTCGATACGCCGCTGCGCGGCTACTCAACCAGCGCGAAAAAACATTCCCCTCATGTTGTCGATGTGAGGCGAGAGCTCCGTCATCCCAGTGAGAGCAAGCAAGTGGCTCGCCTCACTCAAGGAGCAAACTCATGATCGACATCAACCTGTTCGCCGTCGCCGGAGCCGCTGTCGCCGCCATGGTGGTGGGATGGCTGTGGTTCGGACTGATCTTCCGCAAGCCGTGGACCCGTCTGGCCGAGCTCGACGCCCGCCCCGCCGCGAAGGACTACGTGCAGTACCCCGTGGCCCTCGTCGTCAACCTCGTTGGAGCCTTCGTGCTCGCGTACATCGCGAGCGCATCCCAGATCGCCAACCAGGTGAGCCTGCTGGAGTCGGCGCTCTACTCGGCTGTTTTCGTCTGGCTGGCCTTCTCGGCGGGTCGCGCCCTGATCACCACGACGTTCGAGTCGCGCCCTGTCAAGCTCTTCCTCATCAACACCGGGCACGACCTCGCGGTCGTCCTCACGATGGCGCTCGTCATCGGTCTCGTCGGCTGAACCCCCTCATCCACCACCACACCAGAAAGAGAACCCGACCATGGAATTCATGATCATGATCCACAGCGACGAGAACCGCCCCACCCCCGGCCCGGGCGAGCCCGGCTTCGAGGAGTTTATGGGCACCTGGATGGCCTACAACCAGAAGCTCATCGAGGGCGGCCACTGGGTGAGCGCGGCGAGCCTTGCGCCCACCACGACCGCCACCACCCTGCGCCGCACCGTCGGCCAGGCTCCCGAGATCGTCGACGGCCCCTACGTCGAGACCAAGGAGCAGCTCGGCGGGTACTACCTGATCTCGGCCGAGAGCCTCGACGAGGCCATCGAGCTCGCCAGCCTGCTTCCGCTGGATGCCGGCTCGCTCGAGATCCGTCCGATCGCGTTCCGCCCCGACGCGGCGTGACCTCGGCGTCGGAGATCGCCGACGCCGTCACCCGGCTGG
>CALRZA010000089.1:0-7021 GCA_943372535.1 Auritidibacter sp. Marseille-P8566 | reverse complement strand
GGCGACCCCGTCTCCGGGTGTCGCCGCCGCTCGCTGGTTGAGTAGCCGCGAAGCGGCGTATCGAAACCAAAGGGGGTTTCGATACGCGCCTGCGGCGCTACTCAACCCGAGACAGACTCCCGCCGCGGCAGCACCCATCCCGCACGCGGGAAGTGGCACGTGTAGCCGTTCGGGTACTTCAGCAGGTAGTCCTGGTGCTCCGGCTCCGCCTGCCAGAACGGGGCCGCCGGCTCGATCGTCGTGACGGCCTTGCCCGGCCAGAGGCCGGAGGCATCCACATCGGCGATCGTGTCGCGGGCGACCGCCTCCTGCTCGGGGCTCAGCGGGAAGATCGCCGAGCGGTAGCTCGAGCCGATGTCGTTGCCCTGACGGTTGAGCGTCGACGGGTCGTGGATCTGGAAGAAGAACGCGAGGATGTCGCGGTACGTCGTCTTCGTCGGGTCGAACACGATCTCCACGGCCTCCGCGTGGCCCGGGTGGTTGCGGTACGTGGCGTGGTCGTTCGAGCCGCCCGTGTAGCCGACGCGGGTGTCGAGCACGCCGGGCTGGCGACGGATCAGGTCCTCCATGCCCCAGAAGCAGCCGCCCGCGAGAACCGCGGTCTCGGTACCCTCGCGCTGGGTGACGAGGCCGGTGTCAGTGGGTCCGCTGGTGGTCATGAGTTCTCCTTCGTGGTGCTTGCGAACAGGCTACGGTACGCGCCGTAGCCCTCCTCCTCGAGCTTGTCGACGGGCACGAAGCGCATGGCCGCCGAGTTCATGCAGTAGCGCAGGCCGCCCTTGTCGCGCGGTCCGTCGTCGAAGAGGTGGCCAAGGTGGCTGTCGGCGGAGGCGGAGCGCACCTCGGTGCGGGTCATCCACAGGCTCTTGTCGGTCTTGGTGCTGACGACCGCCGGGTCGATCGGCTTGGTGAAGCTCGGCCAGCCGCTGCCGCTGTCGAACTTGTCGGTGGATGAGAACAACGGCTCACCCGAGACGATGTCGACGTAGATGCCGTCGGCGTGGTTGTCCCAGTATTCGTTGCGGAACGGCGGCTCGGTGCCGTCCTCCTGCGTCACGTGGAACTGGTTCGGGGTGAGCCGGGCGATGGCCTCGGGGGTCTTCTGGTAGGACACGGTGTCTCCTTCGAGCGTGCCGCTGGGTGCGGCATCACAGGGTGCAACCAAGGTTCGTCGCGTTTTGGTCCCGCGAGGCTGGGAACGCGCTGTGAGTTGCGCGCCCCCGCGGGTCGAGCCTGTCGAGACCTCCCCAGCTCAAGCGGGTCGAGCTTGTCGAGACCTCCCCGCCCCCAGGCGGGTCGAGCGTGTCGAGACCTCCCCTACCCAACCCCCCCGCACCGAAGCCGCCGCACGCAACGTGCGCGCCATCGCCTCGACCGCCGCTGCCTGAGCCGCTCCCACCGGATTCGCCCGGTAGTTCTGCTGATTGCGCGCCCTCCGTGCCTGATCGAACATCGCGGCGGCCGCTGCGTGCTCGGGCGGGGCATCCAGAACGGCCGTGAGAAAGTCGCCGATCGCCGCATGCTGCCCGGGCCCGTTCGTGGTCGCGTACCCGTACCAGGCGAGCAGTGCCTCGCCGATGTCGTGCGCCGCGTCGTAGGCGATGCCGCTCTTGACCGGATCGCTGGAGAGCAACGGCAATTGGCCGAGGCGATCGTCACCTTGGGCGAGGAAGTCCTTCGCGCGACCGGCATCGGCCGGCACGGCGCGCAGGCGCCCGGCAGCCACGAGGGCGTCGACCGCTCGACGCTGGACTGCCGTCAGCGTGCCCGTCACAGCTCACCCCCGACGATCGCAAGGATCGGGTTCGATCGAACCGACTTCAGAAAGCCTGACTCGGCTTCGAACTCGGCGGCGCTGAGGATTGTCGGGTTGATCGGTCGGCCTACGCTGCCCTCGACGCGGCGGCAGGCCTCGTAGATGGTGGAGGCATCGGGCGAGCCGATGACCATGAGGTCGATGTCACTGGGTGCGGAGCCCTGAAGCCCTCGAGCTCGTGCGGCAAAGGATCCGAAGATGAAGGCGCGTTGCACGCCGTCGATGCTGCCGAGGGCCTCCGACAACAGCGCGACGGGGCCGGCCACGACCAGCAGAATCTCTCGTAACGGCGCGACGAGCGGGCTCTCAGGATTGCCGGAGATCAGCCGTGACCGGCCGATCTGGCGTTCGCGCAGGATGCCCGCCGCGAGCAGACGAGAGACCTCCCCATGCGCCGTCGCGTACGGCAACTCGACACGGTCGGCGAGGTCGCTGATGCTGAGCTCCGACCCGTCGAGCAGCAGCGCCGCGAGAAGGCGCGCTTGCGCATCCGACCGGAAGACCGGTGCGAGCAGCGGAGGCTGTTCTCTCATGTTCTCGATATTATTATCGATTTTATCGATAGTAAAGAGTTCTCCCCAGTTCACCCTCGATCCACCCCGCCCGAAGGACTAGCGTGATAACGTACGCAATAACGTACGCAAGGAGCATCATGGCGATCACCGCGACATCCGCTCGAAAAGACCTCTACCGTCTTCTCGACGAGGTGAACAACGATCACGACGAGATCGAGATCACGTCGAAGAGCGGTTCTGCCTATCTGGTGTCCGCCCACGAGTATCGGGCGCTCAAGGAGTCGGCGCACCTCCTGCGCTCCCCCGCCAACGCGATTCGCCTGGCCAGCTCGGCCAATCAGGTGCGCGAGGGTCGCGTGACCGCGCGTGAACTCATCGAGGCTGAACCCGCCACGTCGTGACGCTCCAGCTCGCCTTCACTGACGAGGGATGGGACGACTACCAGCATTGGGTCGCCACCGATCGGCGCATCCTCAAGCGCGTCAACAGCCTGATCGCCGAGGCCTGTCGCACCCCGCAGACCGGCACCGGCAAGCCCGAACGGCTCAGATACATCGACGGCTCACCATGGTCGCGGCGCATCACTCAGGAACATCGCCTCGTGTACTCGTTCGACAAGGAGCGGCTCATCGTGTGGCAGTGCCGGTACCACTACTAGGGGCCGCTCGCGGTCGCGTAGCGAAACCTCACCCCGCCCGATACACATCCGCCCGGTGCCCGACCCTCACAACGAGCAGCACCCGATCGTCGACGCGCAGTCGAAAGACCACGCGGTAATCCCCACGCCTCGCCGACCGCAGCCCTTCGAGGTCACCCCGCAGCACCTTGCTCATCTGTTCAGGGTTGCGCGGCAACGTCTTGGTGATGAACTCGACAACCGCTGGTGCGATGCGGGGCGGGAGACGATCGAGGCCACGCAGTGCGCCTGGCGAGAACTGAACGTCCCACGGGCCCGACATGGGGCTACTCAGGGTCGAGACCGAAGCGCGCGCGAACATCAGCGGCACTGACCGTCTCGCCGGCAGCGAGCGCCGCATCCGCCTCGGCGATGTCGTCGCGGATGCCCGGCTGGGACAGCCAGAACACGGTCTCCTGCAGCGACTCCAGGTCGGTCTCGCTCATCAACACCGCCGCGGTCTGCCCGTGTCGCGTGATGCGGATGATCTCGTGCTCTCGGCTCGCCTCGTCGACGAGCGCCGACAAGGTGTTCTTCGCTTCGCTGAGAGGCACCGACTTCATGTCGGAAATTTTAGCCTGAAGTTGAGCCAATTTGGATTGCCTTTCGACTCGACGATGGACGTTCGAGTCTGCAGTGCCTCGCGGAGTGAGGGTGCAGACTCCGACGGACTGCAGAGGCTCTCGCCCCTGGCGACTGTTAGCGAGTCGACACCGCCACCGGTTCGCCGCGAAGCGGCGTGGGCCCACGCACGCCGGTTCCGGCGCGCCGGGAACCGGCGTGACGGCCGTGCGTGTGGGGAGCGAAACCTCCCCCGCGGGTCGAGCCTGTCGAGACCTCCCCCGCTCTACCCCCGCACGACCCGCGCCACCGCCGCGACCAACGGCGCCCACCGCGGATCCCCCGTCGGCGCGCCCGGCCGCATCCGCGAGCACACGAACGCGAACGACACCCCGAGGCTCGGGTCGGCGATCGCCATGCGCCCACCGGCGCCGGTGTGGCCGAAGCTCGCCGGGCCGAAGCCGGGCGAGCTGCCCGAGGCGAGCTGGGAGCCGACGCCGAAGCGGATGTCCGGCCCGACCGTCCCCGCCTCGATGAGCGTCTCGAGCTCATCGGTGCGCGGCCGGGTATGGGCCTCGAGCGTGGAATCCGAGACGAGGCGGATGCCGTCGACCTCCCCGATCACCGCGGCATACATCCGGGCGAGCGAGCGGGCATCCGTGATCGCGCCGACCGCGGGGCGCGACGCCTGGTACTGCGCCCGCAGCCCCACCGGGTCGCTCAGGTCGGGCGCCATCGGCGGCTCCTCGGCGAGGGCGCGCTGGCGGAAGTCGGCGTAGCTGCCCGGCACCTCGACCGTGGGGGTGAACACCGGCTCGGGATCCCAGTGGTCGGGCACGATGCGATTTAGCACCTCGTCGGGCGCGCCGAACCACAAGTCGAGGCCGAGCGGGCCGCCGATGAGCTCGCGCACGTGGTGGGCGAGGTCGTGGCCGGTAGCGCGGCGCACGATCTCGTCGAGCAGGGTGCCGTAGGTGACCGGGTGGTAGGCCATCGCCGTTCCGGGCTCCCACAGCGGGGTCGCGCCGGCGAGCAGCGCGGTGACGGCCGGCCCGCGGTGCAGGTCGAGCCCGCGCAGGCCGCTTCCGAGCGGCGGATACGGCAAGCCCGCAGTGTGGCTGGCGACCATGCCGACCGTCGTGTGCTCCTTGCCGTTCGCGGCGAACTCGGGCCAGTACTGGGCGACCGGCGCCTCGAGGTCGAGCTCGCCGCGCTCGGCGAGCATCGCGAGCAGGGTCGCCGTCACGCCCTTGCTGCAGGAGGCGACCATCATGAGGGCGTCGCGGTCGGCATCCCGGTTGCGAAGGGCGTCACGGCCCGCGACGAGGTCGACCACCGGCGTGCCGTCGACGAAGACGGCGAGCTGGGTGACGTCCTCCCCCGGCGCGGCGCTCACCTCGGCGAAGGCATCCGCGACGGGGCCGAAGCCCTCGGCGACCAGGTAGTTCATGGGGCACTCCTTGGGGCTCGCGTCGCGGGGGTGCTGCATCCGCCGCGCTCCCATTTAACACGCCCCCGCCCGCTAGACTGACCGGCGAACGACCGCCCGGCTCCGGCCCACCGCGGTCGCACCCGGCGCCTGCTGACCCGAATGGCGGGGCGGCGCGCCGAAGGGCGGATCGAGTCCGCCCGGTTCGAAAGGACCCTCGCGTGAGCTCCTCCGCCGCGAACGCCACCGCGACCGCCACGAACGCCGCCGCCTCGCCGCCGGCCGACCGCATGCACACGATCACCGACGAGACCACCTCGATCGTCGACATGGTGCTCGAGTACGCGCGCCGCCGCCTGCTCACCGACGACACCCCTCTCGACAAGCCGCTCACCCCGGCCGACCTGCGGCGCCTCGCCCCGAACAGCATCACCGAGGATGGCCTCGGCGCGCGCCGGGCCCTCTCGATGTTCGAGCACATCCTCGCGCCGTCGTGCATCACCACCGAGCATCCGCGCTACCTCTCCTTCATCCCCTCGGCGCCGTCAAAGGCGGCGAGCGCGTTCGACCTCATCGTGTCGGCGAGCTCGATCTATGGCGGGTCGTGGCTCGAAGGCTCCGGTGCCGTCTACGCCGAGAACGAGGTGCTCGCCTGGCTCGCCGCCGAGTTCGGTCTGCCGACCAGCGCCGGCGGGGTCTTCGTGCAGGGCGGAACGATCGGCAACCTCTCGGCCCTCGTCACGGCGCGCGACCACGCTGACCGCCAGCGCAAGGCGGCCGGTCGGCCCCGACCCGAGCGCTGGGTCGTGATCGCCTCGGCCGAGGCGCACTCGTCCATCGCGAGCGCGACGCGCGTCATGGACGTCGGCATCGTCAAGGTCGCAGTCGACGATAACGGCTCGCTGCACGGCGAGCAGGTGCGCGAGGCGCTCACCGAGCACGGGGATGCCGTCATCGCCGTCGTCGCCACCGGCGGCAGCACCAACTTCGGCATCGTCGACGACATCGCCTCGATCGCCGCCCTCAAAGACGAGTACGACTTCTGGCTGCACATCGACGGGGCGTTCGGTCTCGCCGCCGCGCTCACCGACCTCGCCCGCCCGCGCTTCGCCGGCATCGAGCGCGCGGACTCGCTCATCGTCGACCCGCACAAGTGGCTGTTCACGCCCTTCGACGCGTGCGCGCTCATCTACCGCGACCCCGAGATCGCGCGCCTGGCCCACACCCAGCACGCTGAATACCTCGACACCCTCACCGAGGGCAGCGACTACAACCCGTCCGACTACTCGGTGCAGCTCACCCGCCGGGCGCGCGGGCTTCCGCTGTGGTTCTCGCTCGCCACCTATGGGGCGGATGCCTACCGCCGGGCGATCGCGGCATCCATCGAGCTGGCCCACGAGGCGGCGCGCGAGATCGCGGGCCGCGACTACCTGCGGCTCGTGCGCGACCCGCAGCTCTCGGTCGTCGTGTTCGAGCGCGTCGGCTGGGAGGCCGCCGACTACGCGGGCTGGTCGAACCGGCTGCTCGACGAGCAGCACTCGTTCGTGGTGCCGAGCTCGCACGCCGGCCGCGTGAACACGCGCTTCGCGATCGTCAACCCGCGCACGACAATGGACGACCTGCGCGACGTGCTCGACTCAATGGCTCCGTAGCCCGCGGGTTGAGTAGCCGCCTTCGGCGGCGTATCGAAACCTCCCTAGCCGAGGTCTTACTCCAACTCAATCGTCTCGTCAGCCACCTCAAGCTCATCCGGCGAGTCGGCGTCATCCTTCTCGCCCTGCTTCGCCTCCGCGTCCCGGTCCTCCGCCTCCGCCATGGTCATGCCGTCGGTGTACGCGTCGGACGGCGACGTCTCGTGATCCATCGCCCCGTCCATGATCGGCTCGCTCTGCTCGTTGGGTCGGTGGTTCGTCATGGCGCATCCCTTGTTCGTTTTTCCCTTCAGGGTGCGCCCCGCCACGAGCTTCCGATAGCCCTTGACGCGCCCCGCTGGTTGAGTAGCCGCGCAGCGGCGTATCGAAACC
>CALRZA010000088.1:0-7080 GCA_943372535.1 Auritidibacter sp. Marseille-P8566 | reverse complement strand
CTCGACCAGCTTCTTGGCCTGCTTGACCGTGGTCGAATAGCCCTTGGCGTCGAGACGCGCATAGATGAACGGCTTGAACAGCTCGAGCGCCATCTTCTTGGGCAGGCCGCACTGGTGCAGCTTCAGCTCGGGACCGACGACGATGACCGAGCGGCCCGAATAGTCGACGCGCTTGCCGAGCAGATTCTGCCGGAAGCGGCCCTGCTTGCCCTTGAGCATGTCGGCCAGCGACTTCAGCGGGCGCTTGTTGGCGCCGGTGATGACGCGACCACGGCGGCCGTTGTCGAACAGCGCGTCGACGGCCTCCTGCAGCATGCGCTTCTCGTTGTTGACGATGATCTCGGGAGCCCCGAGGTCGAGAAGGCGGCGCAGACGGTTGTTGCGGTTGATCACACGACGGTAGAGGTCGTTGAGGTCGGAGGTCGCGAAGCGGCCACCGTCGAGCTGCACCATGGGGCGCAGCTCCGGCGGGATCACCGGAACGACCTCGAGCACCATCGCCGCCGGCGAGTTGCCGGTCTGCAGGAACGAGTTGACGACGCGCAGACGCTTGATCGCGCGGATCTTCTTCTGGCCCTTGCCGTTGGCGATCTGGTCGTGCAGGTCGATGCTCTCGGCCTCCAGGTCGAACGACTGCAGACGCTTCTGGATGGCCTCGGCCCCCATGTACGCCTCGAAGTAGGCACCGAAGCGGTCCTGGAGCTCCTGGAAGACCGAGTCCTCGGGCTTGAGGTCGCCGACCTTGAGGTTGCGGAAGTCATCCCACACGCGCTCGAGCTGGGCGATCTGCTCGTCGAACGACTTGCGGGCCTGACCCATCTCCTTCTCGGCGCCGTCCTTGACGCGACGCTTCTGGTCGCTCTTGGCACCCTCGGCCTCGAGGGCCGCGAGGTCCTCTTCGAGCTTGGTGAGGCGCTCCGCGATGCGAACGTCGCGCTGGCCCTCGAGCGTCTTGATCTCGAGACGGATCTCGTTCTCGAGGCCGGGGAGGTCGGCGTGGCGACCCTCCTCATCCACCGAGATGATCATGTAGGCGGCGAAGTAGATGACCTTCTCGAGGTCCTTCGGCGCCATGTCGAGCAGGTAGCCGAGGCGGCTGGGCACACCCTTGAAGTACCAGATGTGCGTGACCGGCGCGGCAAGCTCGATGTGGCCCATGCGCTCACGACGCACGGAGGACTTGGTGACCTCCACGCCGCAGCGCTCGCACACGATGCCCTTGAAGCGCACGCGCTTGTACTTGCCGCACGAGCACTCCCAGTCACGGCTCGGTCCGAAGATCTGCTCTCCGAAGAGGCCGTCCTTCTCGGGCTTGAGCGTGCGGTAGTTGATGGTCTCGGGCTTCTTCACCTCGCCGTGCGACCAACGACGGATGTCGTCAGCGGTGGCCAGGCCGATCTTGATTTCGTCAAACGCGTGAACGTCGAGCACTTGTTCTTCTCTCTTCGAAAACTGTAAAAAGTCGTCCGGTGGCGGGTCGGTCTAGATCTCGTCGATGGACGAGGACTCGAACCGCGTGGAGATGTTGATGCCGAGTTCCTCCGCCGCGCGGAACACCTCGTCGTCGGTGTCACGCAGGTTGACGGTCGAACCATCGGCCGAGAGAACCTCGACGTTCAGGCACAGCGACTGCATCTCCTTGATGAGCACCTTGAAGGACTCGGGGATGCCCGGCTCCTGGATGTTCTCGCCCTTGACGATCGCCTCGTAGACCTTCACGCGGCCCAGAATGTCGTCGGACTTGATCGTCAGGAGCTCCTGGAGGGCGTACGCCGCACCGTAGGCCTCGAGGGCCCACACCTCCATCTCACCGAACCGCTGGCCACCGAACTGCGCCTTACCACCGAGCGGCTGCTGGGTGATCATCGAGTACGGGCCCGTCGAGCGCGCGTGGATCTTGTCGTCGACGAGGTGGTGGAGCTTGAGGATGTACATGTAACCCACCGACACCGGCTCCGGGAACGGCTCGCCGGAGCGGCCGTCGAAGAGGCGGGTCTTGCCCGTCGAGTCGATCAGACGCTCGCCGTCACGCGTGAGCGTGGTCGAGTCGAGCAGACCGGCGATCTCCTCCTCGAGCGCCCCGTCGAACACCGGGGTGGCGACCTTCGTGCCGGGCGCCGCGCTGCGAGCCGCGGGAGGCAGGGTCTCGGCCCACTTCGGCGAGCCCTCGACCTCCCAGCCCTGCTTGGCGACCCATCCGAGGTGCGTCTCGAGAACCTGGCCGAAGTTCATGCGGCCGGGGATGCCGAGCGGGTTGAGGATGATGTCGACCGGAGTTCCGTCGGCGAGGAACGGCATGTCCTCGACCGGCAGGATCTTCGAGATGACGCCCTTGTTGCCGTGACGACCGGCGAGCTTGTCGCCCGCGGTGATCTTGCGCTTCTGGGCGATGTAGACGACGACCCGCTGGTTGACGCCCGAGCCGAGCTCGTCGTCGTTGTCGGCGTTGAACTCCTTGACGGCGATGATCGTGCCCTCTTCACCGTGAGGAACCTTGAGCGAGGTGTCGCGCACCTCGCGGCTCTTCTCGTTGAAGATCGCGCGCAGCAGGCGCTCCTCGGCGCTCAGCTCGGTCTCGCCCTTGGGCGTGACCTTTCCGACGAGGATGTCGCCGGGGCGCACCTCGGCTCCGATGCGGATGATGCCGCGCTCGTCGAGGTCGGCGAGCAACTCGGGGCTGACGTTGGGGAGGTCACGGGTGATCTCCTCCTTGCCGAGCTTGGTGTCACGGGCATCCACCTCGTACTCCTCGATGTGGATCGACGAGAGCACGTCGTCCTTCACGAGGTTCTGGCTGAGGATGATCGCGTCTTCGAAGTTGTGACCCTCCCACGGCATGAACGCCACGAGGAGGTTCTTGCCGAGCGCGAGCTCGCCGTTCTCGGTCGCGGGGCCATCGGCGATGACCTGCCCGACCTCGATGCGGTCGCCCGCGGAGACGATGACGCGGTGGTTGTAGCTCGTGCCCTGGTTGGAGCGGTCGAACTTGCGCAGGTAGTAGTCCTGCGTGCCGCCCTCGTCGAGCATGATCGTCACGACGTCGGCCGAGACCTCGGAGACGACGCCGGCGGCGTCGGCCGTGATCACGTCACCGGCGTCGATGGCCGCGAAGCCCTCCATGCCGGTGCCGACGAGCGGGCTCTCGCTGCGCAGCAGCGGCACCGCCTGACGCTGCATGTTGGCACCCATGAGGGCGCGGTTCGCGTCGTCGTGCTCGAGGAACGGGATGAGCGAGGTCGCGACCGACACCATCTGGCGCGGCGAGACATCCATGTAGCCGATCTGGTCGACGGGGATCAGGTCGACCTCGCCGCCCTTCTTGCGGGCGAGCACGCGCGGCTCGGCGAAGTGCGAGTCGGCGGTCAGCGGCGCGTTGGCCTGGGCCACGACGAAGTCGTCCTCCTCGCTCGCGGTGAGGTAGTCGATCTTGTCGGTGACCTTGCCGCCGACGACGCGACGGTACGGGGTCTCGATGAACCCGAACGCGTTGATGCGCGCGAACGACGCGAGCGATCCGATCAGACCGATGTTCGGGCCTTCCGGGGTCTCGATGGGGCACATGCGGCCGTAGTGCGACGGGTGAACGTCACGCACCTCGACGCCGGCACGCTCACGGCTCAGACCACCGGGGCCGAGGGCCGAGAGGCGGCGCTTGTGGGTCAGACCCGCGAGCGGGTTGTTCTGGTCCATGAACTGCGACAGCTGGCTCGTGCCGAAGAACTCCTTGATCGCAGCGACGACGGGGCGCACGTTGATCAGGGTCTGCGGGGTGATCGCCTCGATGTCCTGCGTGGTCATGCGCTCGCGAACGACGCGCTCCATGCGGGAGAGACCGGTGCGGACCTGGTTCTGGATGAGCTCGCCGACCGCGCGGATGCGGCGGTTGCCGAAGTGGTCGATGTCGTCGACGTCGAGGCGGACATCCACCTTCTTGCCGTCGCGCACGCCCTTGATCGTGACCATGCCGGTCTCGCTCGTCGACACGATCGGCGACGACGTGTCATGCAGCGCGACGAGGTACTTGATCGTCGCGATGATGTCTTCGATCGTCAGGACCGACTGCTTGATGTCGACGTCGAGGCCGAGCTTGCGGTTGATCTTGTAGCGACCGACCTTCGCGAGGTCGTAGCGCTTGGAGTTGAAGTAGAAGTTGTCGAGCAGCGCGCGCGCGGCCTCGGCAGCGACCTGCTCTCCGGGGCGCAGCTTGCGGTAGATGTCCTTGAGGGCCTCCTCCTTGGTGAGGATGGCGTCCTTCTCAAGGGTGAGCTCGATCGACGGGAAGCCCTTGAACTCCTCGAGGATCTGCTCGCTCGTGAGGCCGAGGGCCTTGAGGAACACGGTGACGCTCTGCTTGCGCTTGCGGTCGATGCGCACGCCGACCTGGTCGCGCTTGTCGATCTCGAACTCGAGCCACGCTCCGCGGCTCGGGATGATGCGGGCGGAGAAGATGTCCTTGTCGGAGAGCTTCTCGGGCGTGCGGTCGAAGTAGACACCCGGCGAGCGCACGAGCTGCGACACGACGACACGCTCGGTGCCGTTGATGATGAAGGTGCCCTTCTCGGTCATGAGCGGGAAGTCGCCCATGAAGACCGTCTGGGTCTTGATCTCACCGGTGAGGTGGTTCATGAACTCGGCGTTCACGTAGAGCGGCGCGGCGAAGGTCTTGCCGCGCTCCTTGCACTCGTCGATCGAGTACTTGGGCTCTTCGAGCTCCGGGTCGGTGAACGAGAGCTGCATCGTCTCACCGAGGTCTTCGATCGGCGAGATCTCTTCGAAGATCTCGTCGAGGCCGCTGCGCGTGGGCAGGTCGGTGCGGCCGGCGGCCACTCCCTCCGCGACGCGCTGCTTCCAGATGTCATTGCCGACAAGCCAGTCGAAGCTCTCGGTCTGCAACGCGAGCAGATCGGGAACCGTCAGGTTGTCGGTGATCTTGGCGAACGAGAGGCGCGATGCGGCGCGGCCGTTCTTCGGGGACTTTTTGGTGGACGCGGTGCGCGCAGCAGCCAAGGAAATAACCTCCGTTGACCTGGTGTCAGGTCATCACTGTCGGTAGTGGAAAGACTCACCAGAGACCCGTGAAGATCTGCCCCGCCGCTATACGCGGGGCGCGCCAGCTGTCCACAATATGACGGCACGGATTGTCTGGGAGCGCAAAGAATAATCATAGGACCGTTCTGTCCACCGTTGCAAGTTGTTTCTTGACCTGATTGCCGGATTCGGCTATAAGCGGGCCTCAGGAGCCGCTCAACCGATCCACACTCGAACATCGACCGTCGTGCCTGCGAATGGATGCAGCCGGAAGTTCTGCTCTCCGGTCGTCATGATCGTGTACAGGTCGACATCCAACGGCACGTTGAAGTAGGCGGATCGGTCGGCGACGACGCAGAGACCCGAGAGGTCGAGGGTGCGAGCGCCCTCGAATTCGAGTTGGAATCTCGTGGTCGTGCCGAGGATCGCATCCGCCACCCCGGTGCCGGAGAACGCGTCGGAGGCGGACAGGCAGGGCTCTCCGGAGTTCGCGAACCGGCCAGCGACCCGCCCCCCGTCGAACTTCACCGTGGTCCACTCGAGCTCGGGAGGCGCCTCGCTGAAGCTCCACGAGTAGTTGAGATTCTCGATGCGCTGCCCCGGGATGACGAAGGCGCTGCGTCCGCCGGGCCACCGATTGGGCAGCGCGTCCGCTCGCCACAGCGAAGTGGTTCCCGTCGCCGGATCCCGGAGGAACACCTCCGCGACGTAGATCCGCCCCCGGCACAGGTGGTTGACGGTCACGATGGTCTCGCCGCTGCTCGTGCCGCTGATCGCCCCCGACACGGGCCCGAACGGGTTGACCTGGCAGGCTCCTGAGCCGTCGGCATTGCGCACGTACACGGTGTACTCGACGGGTCGATCGGTCTCCAGGCGCAGCTCGGCGCTCCCGGTGAGCGTGACGGGGTCGATGACGGTGAACTCGAAGCGCTCGTCGGTGTTCATCTGCGGCGAGAACTCGAAGAGATCGGACACGGCCCCGTCGACGACCTCGGACTGCGACCACGTGGTTCGTCCGTTAGTGAGGCCCTGCGTCCAGGTGAGGTCGACGGCGAGCTCGAACTCCTCGGTGCCCTCGATCGGCCGACACGCCCCCCGGTTGAGTTCGAAGGGGTTGTCCGAACCGCAGTCGTACTCGGGCTGGCCGACCGGCAAGCCGAAGACCTCGGGACGGGGCAGCTCGCACGACCCGAAGCAGTTGCGTCGGCTCGCTGGGATGAGGGTGGTGTTCTCCTCGGTCGAGCCATCGTTCTTGGTGAGCACCGTCGTGAGCACGAGATCTCCACGGAACTCCTGGCTCCAGTACCGGCGGTCGCGTTCGCGGGCGCTCGCCGTCGCAAGAACGGACGGGTCGCAGAGCACGGGGTTGTCACGCGGAACGAATCCGTCGACCAGAAGGTCGGTGATTCCGCACACGACCCCCTCCGTGGTCGAGACGGTGAGCTGGATATCGCGACCGATGTCGGGGAGCGGGCCTCCGGCATCCAGAGTCAGGATTGGAAGCACGCGGTCAGGCGCAGAGAACGAGGTCATCGTCTCCCATAGGGGCTGGTTGCGCTCCCAGCTGACCATGTCTGCTTCCACCGGATACCAGCGGGCGCAGAACATCACGTCCGCCCCCTCGGGCACCCGGAACACGCTCCCCGTGCGCTGGTTATAGTCGCTCGGGGCGTTGAGCTCGATGACCTCGTCGGCGGGGATCTCCCTGATTCCGCCGGCAATGGGGGACAGCGACGATGATCCGGTCGGGCACGTGGTTAGGGGACCGCTGCCGCCCCCGAACAGGCCCTCCGCCGGGTTGGTGATGAAGGCGCGGAACTCGACCCGCTGCTCCTCCGTGTGCAGGGCTCGGGCGAAGACGTAGTTCTGGCCGAGGGTGTGGAACTCGGCGGCCGGTCGCGCCGGGGCACCGCCGGAGTTGAAGGGGATCGCCCCCGACATCCTCAGAACGCCCGTGGGAGTCGTGGCGAGGATCTGCGCGCGGTAGGCCGTGTCTGGCTCGAGGTCGGGGAGCACGAGGCAGCTTTGCAGCGGCGGCAGGTCGGCCGCGTC
>CALRZA010000087.1:0-7129 GCA_943372535.1 Auritidibacter sp. Marseille-P8566 | reverse complement strand
GCCTCCGTCACCGGCACGGATGCCCGCACCCTCGACTTCACGCAATCGCTCCTCGACCGGGCCGGCTGGGCGATCCTGATCATCGCGCTCGGCACGATCGCACTCCTGTTCCTCATGACCGGCTCGCTCGTCGTGCCCCTCAAGGCGCTCGTCGCGAGCGCTCTCTCGCTCGGAGCGTCGTTCGGCGTGCTCGTCTGGGGCTTCCAGTGGGGCAACTTCGCGGGACTCATGAACTTCGACGCCTCCGAGATCCACGGCGTCGATCCGCTCGTGCTCGTGCTCGTGCTGGCCTTCGGGTTTGGCCTGGCGATGGACTACGAGATGTTCATCCTGTCGCGCATCACCGAGCTCGTGGAGAAGGGCGTGGATGGCCGCGAGGCGATCGCCCGCGGCCTCCAGCGGTCGGGCCGCATCATCACCTCCGCGGGCCTCATCATCGTCGTCGTGTTCGCGGGCTTCGCCACGGGCGATCTCATGGTCATCAAGCAGCTCGGCGTCGCGCTCGCGGTCGCGGTCACCCTCGACGCGACCCTCGTGCGCCTGCTGCTCGTGCCCGCGTTCATGACGTGGCAACTGAAGATCATGTGGTGGGCACCGAAGTGGATGAAGCGCATCCACGCCCGGTTCGCGCTGCGCGACTGAGTTCGGGCCCGCTGATGCCGAGGTTCGGGGTCGGCGTGCCACCACAACGCGCCGACCCCGGGCTCGGGGCGTCGGGGCTCTAGACGAGCATCCCGACGGGGTTCTCGACGCGGTTCACGAAGGCCGCGAGCCACTGCGCGCCGAGCGCGCCGTCGAGCACGCGGTGGTCGGCCGAGAGCGTGACCGTCATCACCGTGGCGACCGCGAGCGCGCCGTCGACGACGACTGCTTGCGGCGTGGCCCGCCCGACCGCGAGGATCGCGGACTGCGGCGGATTGATGATGGCCGAGAACTCCGTGATGCCGTACATGCCGAGGTTCGAGACCGCGAAGCTGCCGCCCTCGAGCTCGTGCTGCTTGAGCCGCCCGGCACGGGCGCGTTCGGCGAGGTCGGCGACGGTGGTCGCGATCTCGGTGAGGGTCATCCGCTCGACGGAGCGCAGCACGGGCGTCACGAGGCCGCCCTCGATCGACACGGCGACCGACATGTCGACGGTCGAGTAGCGCGTCACCGCGGTCTCGCCCCACGTCGCGTTGGCCTCCGGCACGTCGAGGAACGCGGCAGCCGCCGCCTTGAGCACGAGGTCGTTCACCGAGATCTTCACCGGGGAGGTCTCGTTGATCTCGGCCCGCAGGCTGATCAGCCGGTCGACGCGGCAGTCCGCCACGAGGTAGAAGTGCGGCACCGTCGACTTGCTCTCCGTGAGCCGGCGCGCGATCGCCCGGCGCATGCCGGTGTGCGGGATCTCGATCGTGGATGCGGGGGCGGCGAGTGCGGACGCCGGGGCCGGACTGGCCGGGGTCGTCAGGGAGGTCTCGAAGGGCTCGACCCGCGAAGTCGGGGACGCGGCAAGGCCCTCGATGTCGCGACGCACGATGCGCCCACCCGGACCGGAGCCCGTGACGGCGGAGAGGTCGAGGCCGCGCTCGCGCGCGAGACGGCGCACGAGGGGGCTGACGAACTGGCGGCCGGAGGGGTGAGCCGACGGGGAGGTCTCGACCTGCGGTGGGGCAGCGGAGGTCTCGACGGGCTCGACCAGCGGCTCTGCGGGGGAGGTCTCGGCGGGCTCGACCCGCGAGTCCTCGGGCGCGGGCGCGGCCTCCACCGTCTCGCCCTCGGCACCGATCACGAGGATCGGGTCGCCGACCTTGACGTTGACGCCCTCCTTGACGAGAAGCTGCAGCACGGTGCCCTCGGCCTCGGCGGCGTACTCGACGTTGGCCTTCTCGGTCTCGATCTCAGCGAGCGGGCGACCGAGGGTGAGCGTGTCGCCCACGGCGACGAGCCAGGTCTGGATCGCGGCCTCCTCGCTGCCGGCCAGCACCTCGGGCATGCGGATCACGGTGGCCATCAGCGGCCGCCCATCCCGGCGCGCACCCGCTCGAGGCCGGCGACGACCTCCTCGGTGCGGGCGATGGCGGCGCGTTCGAGAACCCGCGAGATGCTCGGGCTGGCCTCGCCGCCCGTGACGCGCTCGATCGGCTGATCGAGCCAGTCGAAGAACCGGCGCTGGATCTCGTCGGCGAGCCAGCCGCCGTAGGAGGTGCCCTGCGCGCCCTGTTCCACGATGAGCACGCGGTTGGTCTTGCGGATCGACTCGCCGATCGTCTCCCAGTCGAGGGAGGCACGGTCGAGCCAGCGCAGGTCGATGACCTCGGCATCGAGCCCGGTCTGCCCCACGGCCTCGAGCGCGTGACGCACCATCGAGAGGTAGCTGATCACCGTGACCTCCGAGCCGGCGCGACGGATGCCCGCCTTGCCGAACGGCAGCTGGTAGTCGAGATCGCCCGCGGGGATCTCCTCGGTCTGGCCGTAGAGGTCGACATGCTCGATCACGAGCACCGGATCCTGCAGGGCGAGAGCCGCGTTCATCAGGCCGATGTAGTCGGCGGCGCTCGACGGGGCGACGATGCGCCATCCCGGGCTCGTCGCGAAGATGCCGGCCGGGTCCATGAGGTGCTGCGAGCCGTAGCCCGAACCCATCGCGACCTTCGTGCGCAGCACGAGCGGCACGGGGTTGACGCCGCCGAACATGTGGCGCGCCTTGCCGATCTGGTTGAAGACCTGGTCGGCGGCGACCCACATGAAGTCGGGATACATGAACTCGACGACCGGGCGGAAGCGCCCGTCGAGGGCGAGCCCCGCGCCGAGGCCGGTGAAGGCGTTCTCGCTGATCGGGGTGCCGAGCACGCGGTCCGGGTAGCTCGCCGCGAGGCCCTTGGTGGCACCGTTGGTGCCGCCCTTGAGGCGGTGCACGTCTTCGCCCATGACGACGATGCGGGCATCCTCGGCCATGCGGCGATCCATGACGGCGGCCACGGCATCCACGAACTTGACCGTCTCGGTCGCGCCGCTCGCCCCGATCGGCTCGAGGGTGCGGGCTCCCGCCAGCTCGCTCGCGTCACCGCGCACGCCCACGTTGACGAAGTCGACGTCGGGCCAGAGCTCGGGGCGGATGCGGCGCTTGCCCGCGTTGTCGGGGTCGGCTTCGAGAAGCTCCGCGACCGCCGCGCTCATCGCGGACTGCGCCTGCTCGCGCACCGCGTCGACCTGCGCCTGATCGACATGGCCGAGCGCGATCATCTGGCGGGCGACGAGCAACAGCGGGTCGCGCTCGCGCCACTCGGCCTCCTCCTCCTTGCTGCGGTAGCCGAAGGCGCTGCCGGGGTACGGGCCGTTCTGGTGGAAGTAGCGGTAGACGAGGGCCTCGATGATCGCGGGCCCGCCGCCGGAGCGCATGACCTCCTCGGCCTGCTGGGTCGCGAGGTAGACGGCGAGCGGGTCCATGCCATCCACGCGCCACGACGGGATCGAGAAGCCCTGGCCGCGCACCGAGAAGCGCGGGTCGGCCGTCGACTCGTCGGCGTGGGTCGAGACCGCGTAGAGGTTGTTCTCGATGAAGAAGGCGACGGGGAGCTTCCACGCCGCGGCGAGGTTCATCGACTCGAGCACGGAGCCGATCTGGCTCGCGCCGTCGCCGAAGTAGTTGATCGTGATGTCGCTCGTGCCCGAGTGCTTCTGGGCCCACGCGTTACCGGCCGCCATCGGGGCTCCGCCGCCGACGATCGCGTTGGTGCCGAGGGCGCCGGCCTCGAACCACTGCAGGTGCATCGACCCGCCGCGTCCGGCGCAGTAGCCCTGAGCGAGACCGAGGATCTCGGCGAGCGTGCGCTGCAGCACGGTCTGGAGGTCGGCGGTCACGAGGGCGCCGAGGTCGAGATCGGGCTGCACGTGGCGGATCGCCTTGGCGAGGAACTGGTGGTGACCGCGGTGCGAGCCGTTGATCGCGTCGCTCGAGCGCATGCCGACGATCGAACCGACCGCGCCGCCCTCCTGGCCGATGCTCGAGTGGGCGGGGCCGTGCACGAGGGACTCGGCCGCGAGCTCGAGAACGGTCTCCTCGAAGGCGCGGATGAGGTGGAGCTGGCCGAGCATCGTCGCGAGGAGCGCGGGGTCGGCCGCCTTCCAGTCCGCAGCGGTCGTCGTGAGCTCGACCCACGGCTGCAGGGTTTCCAAACGTCGTTGTTTCGGCATGTCGGCCACGATAGCGCAGGATTGAATCCAATCCAAGGCTTTTCTCGCGGAACTGGTGCACTCTGCCCTGTGTTTCGGGCATACTGTATCCAATCAGCCATCAGAGAGGATGTGGCAGCCATGGGACTCCCGGGACTGCGCGGCACGGAGCACATCGGCTTCACCGTGCCCGACCTCGATGAGGCCCACCGGTTCTTCGTCGACGTCATCGGCTGCGAGTACGTCTACACACTCGGCCCCTTCCAGCGCGACGACGAGTGGATGACCGAGCACCTCAACGTGCACCCACGTTCGGTCATGCGCGAACTGCGCTTCTACCGCTGCGGCCACGGACCCAACTTCGAGGTCTTCAAGTGGGAGCCCGCCGACGGCCAGAACCCGCAGCCCCGCAACAGTGACCTCGGGGGTCACCACCTCGCGTTCTATGTCGACGACCTGGATGCTGGCGTCGCCCACCTGCGCGCCCACGGCATCCGCGTGCTCGGCGAGCCCACCGCCTCTCGCAATGCCAGTGAGGGCCAGCGCTGGGTCTACTTCCTCAGCCCGTGGGGCATGCAGTTCGAGCTCGTGAGCTTTCCCGCCGGCAAGGCCTACGAGAAGGATGCCGAGGTCGTACTCTGGCATCCGGCCCGCCCGGCCGACTGATCCCCGAGAGACAAGGAACCCCATGATCCGGCACATCGTCATGTTCACCCTCAGCGCCACCGACGCCGAGCAGCGCGAGAGCGACATCGTCGAGGTGCGCGCCCGCCTCGACGCCCTCGTCGGCGTGGTTCCCGGCCTGCACTCCGTGACGTTCGAGCCCGACCTCGGGCTGATCGAGGCGGGCCACTGGGATGTCGTGCTCGTCTCGGAGCACGACGACAACGCGGCGCTCGAGGCCTATCAGGCGCACCCGGCGCACCAGGAGGCGGGCGCCTTCATCCGCACGGTCGTCAAGGACCGCGCGACCGTCGACTACGAGGTGCGATGACCGACGACGCCCTCGCGGTCGCGCCCGAGGCCGGAACCCGCTCGGGGGCCGGGCTGCGGATCGCGACCGAGCTGACCGAGGCGATCCTCGGCGGGGAGTACCCGCCCGGGTCGCGCATCCGCCAGGAGGACATCGCGGCGCGGTTCGGCGCGAGTCGCCTGCCGGTGCGCGAGGCGCTGCGCATCCTCGAGTCCGACGGGCTCGTCACGGTCGTCGCCAACACCGGCGCCTGGGTGACCCGGCTCAACCTCGACGAGTGCACGGAGATCTACCAGATCCGCGAGCGCATCGAGCCGCTGCTGCTGCGCATGAGCATCCCCGGTCTGCGCCCGGGCACCGTGGATGAGCTCGAACAGCTCGCCGCGCAGATGCAGCGCACTGACTCGGTGGAGGAGTTCCTGCGGCTCGACCGCCAGTTCCACCTCCTCTCCTACGTGGGCGCCGACACCGTGCAATTGGGCGATCTCGTGCACCGGTTGTGGAACACGACGCAGCACTACCGTCGCGCCTACACCCGCCTGCTCGACCACGACAGCGACCGCATCGTGCACGACGAGCACCACATGCTCGTGCTCGCGATGCGCGAGCACGACTCCGAGGCGGCCGAGCAGGTGCTCGCCGGGCACATCCGGCGCACGCGCCTGCACCTCGCCCGGCATCCCGAGATCTTCGCCGTCGACTATCCGTAACTCCAGACTGAACCACCGAGCCCCGAGGATCCCATGGCCATCGCCACCATCAACCCCACGACCGGTCTCGTCGAGCGCGAGTTCGACGCGATCGATGCCGCGGAGGTCGAGCGTCGACTGACGCGGGCTCAGGACGCGTTCGAGTCGATGGCGACCACGACCTTCGCGCAGCGTGCCGACTGGATGCGCGCCGCCGCGACCCTGCTCGAAAGCGACCTCAACTCTGTCGCCCCGATGCTCACCGTGGAGATGGGCAAGCCGATCACGCAGGCCCGCGCCGAGGTGCTCAAGTGCGCCAAGGGCATGCGCTACTTCGCCGACCACGCCGAGGAGTTCCTCACCGGCACCGCGCTCGCCGACCCGAGCGCGGTGGGGGCCTCCGGCGCCTGGACGCGCTACGACCCGCTCGGCGTGATCCTCGCCGTCATGCCGTGGAACTACCCGCTCTGGCAGGTCATCCGCTTCGCCGCCCCGGCGCTCATGGCCGGCAACGCGGGACTGCTCAAGCACGCCTCCAACGTGCCGCAGTCCGCGCTCTACCTCGACGACCTGTTCCGCCGCGGCGGCTTTCCCGTCGGCGCGTTCCAGACCCTGCTCATCGGCTCCGCCGAGGTGGATGCCGTGGTGCGCGACCCCCGCATCAAGGGTGTCGCCCTCACCGGCTCCGAGCCCGCCGGGCGTGCGGTTGCGGCCACCGCCGGATCGGTGATCAAGAAGGTCGTGCTCGAGCTCGGCGGCTCCGACCCGTTCATCGTCATGCCGAGTGCCGACCTCGAGGCCGCCGCCGCCATGGCGGCGACCGCCCGCCTCGGCAACAACGGGCAGTCGTGCATCGCGGCCAAGCGCTTCATCGTGCACGCCGACGTCTACGAGCGCTTCGCGCAGCTCTTCGCCGCGCGGCTGTCGGCGGCAGTGGTGGGCGACCCCCTCGACGAGGCGACGACCGTCGGTCCGCTGGCCACGGCATCCGGGCGGGCGGAGCTGGCCGAGCTCGTGGACGATGCCCTCGCGAACGGCGCGACCGCGCGGGTCGGCGGGGCCGCGCCCGACGGCGACGGCTGGTTCTATCCGCCGACGCTGCTCGAGAACGTGGATGAGTCGGCCCGCCTCTTCCAGGAGGAGGCCTTCGGTCCCGTGGCCGTGCTCTACCGCGCCGCCGACGCCGAGGAGGCTCTGCGCCTGGCGAACGTCACGACCTTCGGGCTCAGCTCGGCGGTGTGGACGACCGACCCCGCCGACGAGGAATTCTTCGTCCGCCGCATCGACGCCGGCGCCGTCTTCATCAACGGCA
>CALRZA010000086.1:0-7230 GCA_943372535.1 Auritidibacter sp. Marseille-P8566 | reverse complement strand
GCTCGGTGTAGCGCAGGATCGCCCGACCGAGACCGAAGAACCGCACCCCCACGATCGCGACCAGCAGGTACATCACGGCGGGCTGCTCGCTGGCGCGCACGATGAGCCAGGCCGAGACGCCGGTCAGCGCGATGGCGAAGGCCGACGCGAGGGTGCCGATCAGGGCCGCCCCGACGAAGCGTCCGCGGGCCGGCCGCAGGAAGGCGGCGAGGGCGCGCAGAGCGGCGCGCGGGCGCAGCGGCGTCTCGGGTGCGGTCTCGACGAGCTCGACCGTCTCGATCGGGCGTCCCTGACCGCGCTCGCGGAGGTCGCCGGGGGCTCCGAGCTGGATGACCTGCACCGCGATCGTGGTGAACGACGCGTCGTGCGACGCGACGATCACACTCGCGCGCATGGCCGCGTCGGCGATGAGTTCGAGCACGACGCGCGCCGAGTCGTCATCGAGGTGCGCGGTCGGCTCGTCGAGCAGCAGCAGGGTGGCGCCGGCCTCGACGCGCAGCAGGGCCCGCGCCACGGCGAGACGGCGCAGCTCGCCGGGGCTCAGCCGGGCCGGGTCCGCGGTGGCGAGCGGGGCGAGCCCGAGGGTGGTGAGGAAGTAGTCGACGCGGTCGTCCGGCACGCCGTCCGCGTAGATCGCGAGCTCGTCGCGCACCGTCGGCGCGACCGTCTGCGGGTGCTGGGGCGCCCAGCCGACCACCGTGCCGCGGGGGGCACGGAGGCGACCTGCGGCATCCGCGTCGGCGTGAAGGCGACCCGCGAGGGCGCGCAGCAGCGTGGACTTGCCGCCGCCGCTCGGGCCGAGCAGGGCGGTGATGCCGCGGTCGGGCAGGGTGAAGCTCACGGGCATGAGCACGATGCGGCCGTCGAACGACACCGTGAAGCGGTCGGCGCTCACGTGCTCGGCGCGCTCGAAGGGCACCGTCTCCGCGCGGTCGTCGATGAGCTCGCGGGCCCGACCGAGGGCGGCGACTCCCGACCGGGAGGCGTGGTAGGCCGCCCCGAGCTCGCGGAACGGCGTGTAGGCCTCCGGCGCGAGGATCAGCACCAGCAGCCCGACCTGCAGCGAGAGGTTGCCGTCGAGGATGCGCAGACCCACGAAGACCGCGACCACCGCGACCGAGATGGTCGCGATCAGCTCGAGCACGAGCGCCGAGAGGAAGGCCGTGCGCAACGTGAGCATCGTGCGCTTGCGGTACTCGTCCGAGATGTGCTCGAGGGCCGCGGCCTGCTCGCGCACGCGTCCGAGGCCGACGAGAACGGGGAGTCCCTTGGCGAGTTCCACGATGTGGTCGCTCAGGCGGTCGAGGGCCGAGGCGGCGGCATCCGTGCGGTCCTTCGTGTACTGACCGACGAGCACCATGAAGATCGGGATCAGGGGCACCGTGACGATGAGCACGACCGCGCTGAGCCAGTCGGCGAAGAGGATGCGCGCCCCGATGAGCAACGGGATGACCGCGACCCCCATGAGCGAGGGCAGCACGCTCGTGAAGTAGTCGTCGAGGTCGTCGAGGCCGCGCGTGGCGAGTGCGGCCTGCGAGCCCACCCGGGGGGCCCCGGTGAGCAGGGAGTCGGCGAGCTCGGCCCGCAGCGACTCCTTCGTTCCGATCGCGGCGCGGGCCGAGACGACGGAGATCGCCCACCCGGCCGCCGCTCGGAGGAGGCCGGCGACGACGCCCAGGATCAGGGCGTCGCGCCAGCCGGGCTCGCCCACCGCCACCGCCGCGACCCCTCGGGCGATGGCTTCGGCGAGCAACACGAGACCGAGCGCTTTGACCCCGCTCAGTACCCCGACCAGGTACAGGAAGCGGCGTGGGATCAGCGAAAGCGATCCCCGCGCTCGGTCTCGTGGGTCCTTCACTTGGCGACAGCCGCTTCGATGTCGTGCTTCGCCGGGATGCTGGCCTCGCTGATGCGCTTGCGGAACACCCAGTACGTCCAGACCTGGTAGGTCAGCACGAGCGGGAGGCCGAAGGCCGTCACGATCGACATCACCATGAGCGTGTAGTCGCCGCTGGAGGCGTTCGAGATCGTCAGCGAGTACGCCGGGTCGATCGTCGACGGCAGCACCACCGGGTAGACCGCCGCGAAGATCGACGCGGCGCCGAGGGCGAGGAACACGCTGAAGCCGAGGAACGCACGCCCCTCCCGGCCGGCGCGAGCGCTCAGCCAGGCGAAGAGCACGGCGACGACCGCGAGAACCACGAGGGCCCAGCTGATCAGCTCACCGGCCTGGAACTGGATGATCAGCACCCAGGCCACGATCGGCAGCAGGCACACGGGGCTCCACTTCCAGGTGATCGTGCTCGTCTTCGCGCGGATGTCGCCGTCGGTCTTGAGCGCGAGGAACGCGGCGCCCTGCACGAGGCAGAAGCCGATCACCGCGAGCCCGCCGAGGATGGCGTAGCCGTTGAGGAAGACGAACTCGCCGCCGACGCGGTCACCGTTGGCGTCGATCGGCAGGCCGGTCGTCGTCAGGGCGAGCGCGGCGCCGATTCCGAAGGCGACGACGAGCGAGCCGAGGCCGATCGCGTAGTCCCAGAACTTCGTCCACTTCTCGGTCGTGCCCTTGCCGCGGTACTCGATCGCCACGGCCCGGAAGATCAGGCCGAGCAGCACGAGCACGAGCGGGAGGTAGAGGGCCGAGAACAGCGAGGCGTACCAGAGCGGGAAGGCCGCGAAGGTCGCGGCTCCTGCGGTCAGGAGCCACACCTCGTTGCCGTCCCAGACGGGGCCGATCGTGTTGAGCATGACGCGTCGCTGCGTGTCAGTGCGTCCCGTGAACAGCATGTGCATGCCGACCCCGAGGTCGAAGCCCTCGAGGATGAGGTATCCGACCCAGAGCGCCGCGATGGCGAAGAACCAGATGGTGGGCAGAACATCCATGATCAGTGATCTCCTTTAGATCTCAGTACGCGAACGCGAGCACGTCGTCGCGACGGTCGGGATCGCTGCCGGGGTCACTGTCATCGTGCTTCTGTGCGAGCTCGGGCATCGCCGCGGCGACCCCTCCGCGCACGTACTTCACCATGAGGGCGACCTCGACCACGAGCAGGCCCAGATAGACCAGCGTGAGGGCGATGAGTGAGAACCACAGCTCGAACGCGGTGGTGCTCGGCGACACGGCGGCCGCGGTGAACATGAACACCCCGTCTACTCCACTGGGGTTCGGGTTGGGTGCCACGACGAACGGCTGGCGGCCCATCTCGGTGAAGATCCAGCCGGCGGCGTTGGCCGCGGTCGGGGCGAAGATCCCCAGCACCGCGAGACGCATGATCCAGATCGACTTGGGCACGGTGCCCTTGCGGGTCAGCCACAGCGCGACGACGGCGGCGAAGGCGGCGAGCGCCCCGAAGCCGATCATCAGGCGGAAGCCCCAGTAGGTCACGGCCATGACGGGCAGGTAGTTGATCTCCGCGCCGGCACGGTCGCCGAGGAACTCGCTGTCCGGCAGGTTGGTGCCGTACTGCTCCTGGTACTGGGGGATCAGGTCGTTGACGCCCTGAACCTCCGTCGTGAAGTCGCCGTTCGCGAGGAACGACAGCAAACCGGGGATCTCGATGACACTGACGACCTCGTCGCAGTTCTCGGCCGACAGGTTGCCGATCGCGAGCACCGAGAAGCCGGTGCCCGACTCGCAGGCCGCCTCCGCCGCCGCCATCTTGAGCGGCTGCTGGTCGAACATGAGCTTGGCCTGGATGTCGCCGGTCACGACGACCCCCAAGAAGCCGACGATCGCGACGATCGCGCCGAGACGCAAGCTCGTGAGCCACACGCCGTGGTCGGCCTTGTCGCGACCGACGATGGCGGGGTTCTCACCGACGACGACGCGCTTCTGCGCGTCGACCGTGTCGATGCCGTCCTTGCGGCGCTGCCAGAGCTGGTACCACGCGATGCCGATGAGGAAGGAGCCACCCATGGCGAGGGCTCCGAACAGCGTGTGAGTGTAGGCCCCGATGGCGGTGGGGTTGGTGAGCACCGCGAAGATGTCGGTCATCATGGGGCGGCCGTCGACCAGCTCCACGCCGACCGGGTGCTGCATCCACGAGTTGGCGACGATGATGAAGAACGCGCTGATCCACGAGCCGGCGACGGCGATCCAGAGGGTCGCGAGGTGCAGCTTCTTGGGCAGGCGGTCCCATCCGAAGATCCACAGGCCCAGGAACGTCGACTCGAAGAAGAACGCGAGCAGACCCTCCATCGCCAATGGGGCTCCGAAGACGTCACCGACGAAGCGCGAGTACTCGCTCCACGCCATGCCGAACTGGAACTCCTGCACGATGCCGGTCGCGACACCCATGATGAAGTTGATCAGGTAGAGCTTGCCCCAGAACTTCGTCATTCGGAGGTAACGCTCGTTGCCGGTGCGCACCCAGAGCGTCTGCATGATCGCGACGGTCGGGCCGAGGCCCAGGGTGAGGGGAACGAGCAGGAAGTGATAAACGGTTGTGATGCCGAATTGCCAGCGGGCGATGTCGACGGGATCCACGGCGGGAACCTTCCTCGAGGGTGATTAACGGGAACAGCGGTATTGCGCTCCTCAGGGTGCCCCCCGTGCTCACGGGGCGAGTAGGGCCTTAGGTCCCGGCCCGACCGTGCGTGATGGCGAGTTGGCCGCCGACGCCGGTGCATGGGACCAAAGGCCCTCCCTGAGGGTCGGCGACGGGCGTTGACTGGCCGGAACGACCCCCGCCGAAGGAGCCCCATGTCCATCCGACTCACCCACCCCGCGTCGATCGAGATCCTCGGCGAACTGCAGTGCTGGGAGCTCCTGGATTCGGCGCACATCGGGCGACTGGCCGTCGTCAGCCCGGAGGGGGTCGACATCATCCCGGTGGACTTCATGGTGCGTCACGGCGCCGTCTTCTTCCGCAGCGCTCCGGGCAGCAAGCTCGCCGACCTCACCGAGCACCCGATCGTCGCCTTCGAGGCCGACGGCCGGCAGTGGGGCAAGCGCTGGAGCGTCGTGCTGCATGGTCGCGCCGATCGCCTCTGGGACGACGGCGAGATCGTCGCGAGCGGCGTGCTGGGCCTGGTCACGTCGAGCCCGACCGACAAGTGGAACTACATCCGCATCACGCCCACGTCGATGAGCGGCCGCCGCTTCTAGCGTCGAGCGTCCGACCGCCCGCGCGATCAGGCCGGTCGCGTGATCAGGGTGATGCGCGCGGCGGTGATCTCGTTCGCTCCGAGAATCGTGAGGCGCTCGTCACCGTTGAGGATGCGCCCCCCGACCCAGCCGTCCGGCGTGTGACGCAGTTCGCGAACCGCGTCGACCTCGACAACCTCGCCCGGGCGGGAGAAGTCGATCATCGCCGCCTGCCCGACGACGAGGTACTCCAGCGGCGCGGTCTGGATGACGATGCCGAACGGCCGGGAGTCGGCGGGCTGGATGCCGTGAGCGCCGTCGACGGTCTCACTCGCGCGCGGCGCCGGGAGCGGGAGCTGCACCCCGACATCCATCAGCATCTGGCCCACGAGCTTGGGAGCGTTGCGCACCGTGATCGTCACACCGTCGATCGTCGCGGCGACGAGATCCTCGTCGGGCTCGAGAGCGAATCCGAGGATGCGGCCGTCGCGCTGCGCGTCGACGATCTGCTCGGTGAGCGAGAGCAGCTTGCGGCAGCCGTCGGCGTACTGGGTGCCCTCACGGGCGTCGTCGAGGCCGAAGACGTGGAAGCCGAAGCCGCCGAAGGCGCCGACCGCGAGGAAGGCGTTGCCGGTGAGGAACTGGGCCTCCGGGACGAACAGCGGGTTGCCCGCCGCGGTGTACTCCTCCATGACCGCGCGGGCGCCCGGGATGTAGATGTCAGGAGCGAGGAAGTCGATCGCCGGGGCGACCGCACGCCAGACGCCACCCATGCGCGCGGTGGGGCCGCCACTCGGGTACTGGCCCGGCAGGCTCTGGCCCGGTTGCGGGCCGAGCCACGCGTTCGCGTAGGCGGGGAGCGCCTTGATCTGCTTGCCCGCGGCCGCGAGCGCGCCGAGATAGCGTGCGAAGCCCCACGCCATGAACGCCTCGTCGGCGACGTGGTCGCCCTCGCCAAAGCGATCCGCCCACGAGAGTGATGCGTCCGTGCCGTCACCGAAGAGCGTGACGAGGTCGGCATGGAAGTCGTCGGGGCGGTCGGCCACGGCGGCGAGCAACTCGGGGGGAACCGGGTCGTTCCAGGCGGCGACGGCGGCTGCTGATCGATCCCGACCGGCCCCCAGCAGGCCCACCTCGTTCTCGACCTGGAGCACGATCACGGTGTGCTCCTCGTCGACGGCGCGCAGGTGCTCCACGAGCGCGACGTAGGCGGCGCGGTCGGCGGCCACGAGCGCCGGCGCGAAGACCGTGAGGGTGGGCCGGGGCATCGAGCCCTCGTAGGTGAACGGAGCCGGGTAGGGGTCCGGCCCGCGGTCCGCGCGCGGGAAGCGGGCGGCATCCGCTCGCACCCAGGTCGGAGCGTAGGTCGAGTGGGCGTTCTTGAACGCGCCGAACCAGATGAGCACGATGCGCAGACCCGACCGGCGCGCGCCCGCGAGCAGCTCGTCGACCACGGTGAAGTCGAACTCGCCCTCGCGGGGCTCGACCTGATCCCAGCCGACGGAGGCGACGAGGGAGTTCAGACCCGACCGGCCGACCGCCTTCCAGATCGGCGCCATGTGATGGGCGTCAGACGAGCTGGAGTTGTGGAGCTCGCCACCGAGGCTGAGGAACGGCGCGCCGTCGACAATGAGGCGGGTGTGAGCATCGGAGCGCTCGAGGCGCGGAAGGTCAGCGGGCACAGGGGGTCCGTTCGTCGTCGGTCGGAGGTGTTCTCGGCACCCGACCCCAGTCAACCGTCTGTCGCCGCGGGTCGGAAGGCACCCGGATCGATGACCGGCATCAACGATCCGGATGCCGCGTGCGACCTCGTCAGGCACCCGACCTCACGGGACCTTCTACCCGGCCCCGCGGATACCCCCGGGCGTACCGTGAGGTGATCGCCGCAACGGATGCCGCACCGGCGGGATCCGCGCGATCGCCGATCGAAAGGCCCTCGCCATGAAACTCGTCGTCGTCGGTGGCGTTGCCGCCGGAGCCTCTGTCGCCGCTCGCGCTCGTCGTCTCGACGAGACCGCCGAGATCGTCGTGCTCGAGCGCGGCCACCACGTCTCGTTCGCCAACTGCGGGCTGCCGTACCACGTCGGCGAGGTCATCACCGATCGCAGTCGACTGCTGCTGCAGACCCCGGCGAGCCTGCGCGA
>CALRZA010000085.1:0-7302 GCA_943372535.1 Auritidibacter sp. Marseille-P8566 | reverse complement strand
GATGGACGACCTGCAATGCGAGAGCTGCCAGTAGCTTCTCGACCCTGATGCTGGTCGGCCCCGACGCCGACCAGCATCATCACCGACCATTCGATTCACACGACGAACGAAGGACAACTGACATGGGAATTCTCGGAACGGGCCTCCAGGACGGCCTCCTCCTCAAGCCGATCCGCTACCAGTGGGCGATGGACCTCTACGACCAGGCCGTGGCCAACACCTGGTTCCCCAACGAGATCCAGCTCGGCGAAGACATCGCCGACTTCAAGAAGATGACGGATGAGGAGCGCCACGCGGTCACCTTCCTCATGAGCTACTTCAACCCGAACGAGCTGCTCGTGAACAAGGCGCTCGCCTTCGGTGTCTACCCCTACGTCAACGCGGCCGAGGCGACCCTCTACCTCGCGAAGCAGATGTGGGAAGAGGCCAACCACTGCATGAGCTTCGAGTACGTGCTCGAGACCTTCCCGATCGACCGGGATGCCGCCTACAACTCCCACGTCGACATCCCGTCGATGGCCCGCAAGGAGGAGTTCGAGGTCAAGTACATCCGTCGCATGACGGAGCAGACGCTCGACATCACGACGACCGAGGGCAAGAAGGACTTCATCCGCAACCTCGTCGCTTACAACGTGATCCTCGAGGGCGTCTGGTTCTACTCGGGCTTCATGGTCGCGCTGAGCTTCCGCCAGCGCAACCTGCTGCGCAACTTCGGCTCGCTCATGGACTGGGTGGTGCGCGACGAGAGCCTGCACCTCAAGTTCGGCATCAACCTCATCCTGACCGTGCTCGAGGAGAACCCCGACCTGCAGACCGAGGAGTTCGCGGCCGAGATCAAGCAGATGATCCTCGACGCCGTCGAGATGGAGGAGCAGTACAACCGCGACCTCCTGCCCAACGGCATCCTCGGGCTCAACGCCGGCTACATCAACCAGTACGTCAAGTACCTGGCCGACCGTCGCCTGGAGGAGCTCGGCTTCGAAGCGCACTACAACGTGTCGAACCCGGCGAAGTGGATGGCCGCCGCCAACGACACCCTCCAGCTCGTGAACTTCTTCGAGTCGACGAACACGTCGTACGAGTCGAACGCGAGCGCCACGGTGGGCGCGAAGAGCGAGTAATCCCGTGAGCGAGCCAGTCGACGTGCGGATCGACGCCGTCGACTGGCTCGATCCGCGTGCGGTCGCCTTGCGCGCCGCGATGGATGCGGAGACCCGCGCCATGTACGCCGAGTTCGTCGCGGGGCAACCGGCGAGCGTGACGGCGGCCATCGACGTCGCGCTGCGGGTGGATCCGGCCGACATCCTCGTGACGATCCTCGCTCTCGATGGCGACGAGCCGATCGGCCACTCCGCCCTGCGGCCTGCCGCGGGCGAGCCCGACGCGCTCGAGGTCAAGAAGGTCTTCGTCCCGGTCGCCCATCGGGGCCGCGGCATCTCGCGTCGTCTCATGATCGAGCTGGAGAGGTTGGCGGGCGACCGCGGCATCCCGCGGTTGGTCTTGCAGACGGGGCGCCTGCAGCTGCCGGCGATCGCCCTGTACGAGAGCCTCGGCTATCGGCCGATCGACCCGTTCGGCGGCTACCACGCGATTCCCGGCGCGCTCTGCTTCGAGAAGCGCCTCGTCTAGCGCGGTCCCATGCGGATCGCGCCGTCGAGGCGGATCGTCTCGCCGTTGAGGTAGGCGTTCTCGATGATGTGCATCACGAGGGAGGCGTACTCGTTCGGACGTCCCAGTCGTGACGGATGCGGCACCTGCGTGCCCAGACTCTCCTGAGCCGCCGGGGGCAGCCCCGCCATCATCGGGGTCTCGAAGATGCCGGGAGCGATGGACACGACCCGCACGAGGTGCTGGGCGAACTCGCGCGCCAGCGGCAGGGTCATCCCGGCGACCCCGGCCTTGGATGCGGCATAGGCCGCCTGCCCGATCTGCCCGTCGAACGCCGCGACCGACGCCGTCGTCACGATCACGCCGCGCTCGCCCGACACGGGCTCGGTCGCGGCCATCGCCGCCGCAGCGAGCCGCGCCGCGGCGAAGGTGCCGGTGAGGTTGACGGCGAGCACGCGTTCGAACCGCTCGATCGGCAACGGTCCCTCGCGGCCCACGGCGCGCTCGGCGGTGGCGATGCCCGCGCAGAGGACGGCGATCCGGAGGGGTCCGAGCTCGGTCGCGGCCTCGACCGCGCGGGCGATGTCGGCGTCGACGGTGACGTCGCACGCCACGAAGGTGAGGTCATGCTCGGCGGCGACCTCGGCTCCGTGGGAGGAGGGCAGGTCGGCGATCACCACGCGGGCGCCCTGCGCGGCGAGGGCGCGGGCGGCGGCGAGACCGAGACCGGAGGCCCCTCCGGTGACGAGCGCTGCGGCATCCGTGACGTGCATGCCACCACGCTACGCCGTCGAGCTCGGCGCGGGCGACGGTCGGTCGGGTGCCGTGCTGGGTCGCCGCGCCGTTCGGCTAGGCGGGCTCGACCCCGAACGCGCGGGCGAGCTTGTCGATCTTCTCGGCGCGGCCGAGGCGCGGCAGGTCGCTGCCGTCGCGGATGACGCGACCGCGTGCCTCGAAGTCGTCGAGGAACTCGCGCGCCCAGGCCACATCCGAGCGGGTCGGGCTGATGACCTCGTTGATGATCGGCAGCTGCTCGGTGTCGAGACAGAGCTTGCCCGTCATGCCGAGGGCGACGGCCATCGCGCCCTGCTCGCGCAGCACGGGGTGGCTCGAACCGACGGTGGGACCGTCGATCGGGCCGGGGAGGTTGCCGACGCGGCTCGCCACGACGAGGCGCGACCGCGGGTAGGCCATGGCGAGATCGTCGGCGCTCGTGCCGGTGTCGCGGCGGTAGTCGCCGCTGCCGAAGGCGAGGCGGTAGGCCCCTCGCGCGCGGGCGATCGTCGCGGCCTCCTCGATGCCGAGCGCGGACTCGACCAGCGCGATCACCGGGGTCGCCCCTCGCAAGCGGTCGAACGTCTCGGAGACGTGGGCCGCGGCTTCCGCCTTGGCGAGCATGACGCCGCGCAGACCCGGCAGGCCGGCGAGGGCATCCACGTCACCCGACCAGAAGTCGCTCGTGCGGTCGTTGATGCGTACCCAGGCGCTGCCCCCGCCCGCGAGCCAGGCCGCCACGTCGGAGCGGGCCTGATCCTTCAGGCGCGGATCGACGGCATCCTCGATGTCGAGGATGATCTGGTCGGCACGCGACGCCTCCGCGGCATCGAAGGTCTCCGGCTTGGTCGCGGCGACGAGAAGCCACGAACGAGCGATCTCCGCGGACACGGTGCGGGTCGGGTTGGTCACAGCGATCTCTTCCTCGAGTGTGCAGGTGCAGTGAACAGGCTAGCGGGTGCCCGGGCCCCCGACGGAATCGGCCGGCGGTCAGCTGTTCGCGCTGAGAACCTTGGCGATACGCGCGGCGCTCACCGGTCCGTCGGTGCCGAGGTGCTGCGCGAAGAGCGAGAGGCGCAGCTCCTCGAGCATCCAGCGCACCCGCACGAGCTCCGGCGTCGCGTCGGCGGCCAGCGGCAGCGTCCCGCCCGCCTCGATGTAGCGCGCGGTCGCCTGCTGCACCTCCTGCATCCACACCCGGTCGCGGCCGACGTTCTCGGCCAGACGCGCGATCCGGTGGGTGAGGCCCTGCAGGTACAGCGGGTATCGCCGCAGGCGCGCGAGCCCGGTGCGCGCGACGAAGCCCGGGTGCACGAGCGAGTCGAGCTGCGACCGGGCGTCGCCGAGCGGGGCGATCAGCGCGATGCTCGTCGCGTCGCGGATCGCCTTGTCGGCGGCGCGAGCAGACGCGAGGATGCCCGAGACGAGCCCGACCGCGCCGAAGAGGGCATCCACGAGGCCCGACGACACGGTCGCGATCGCCGCTCGGAACTCGGACTCGGTGAAGATCGTGCCCGGGTCGACGACGGCCTCGATGCACGCGACGAGGCAGTCCTCGAAGAGCTCGGCCGTCGTGCGGTAGGGGGAGTGGGCGAGGGCGAGCTTCTCGGCATTCGTCAGGTGCTCCTGCACGTACCCGGTCGGCGACGGGATGCCGAGCAGCAGCAGGCGAAGAACCCCGCGACGGTGCGCGGCGGCCTGGTCACCCGGCGTCGACTGCAGTCGGATCGCGACGCTGCGCCCCTCGTCGACGAGTGCCGGGTAGGCGCGGATGCGGTTGCCGCCGTGCTCGGTGTCGCGGATGCGATCGAGGTCGCCGAAGTCCCAGCTCGTGATGCCGGCGCGCTCGACGCGGTCCGCCGGTCTCGGTGCGTCGACCACCTTTGCGACCGACTCCCGCGCGGCGGGCTTGAGCCCCGCCTGCAGCGCGCTGAGCGAGGTGCCCCGCGCGAGGGTGCGGCCCCGGGCATCCACGACCGCGAAGCCGACGCGGAGGTGGTCGGGGATGCGATCCCAGTCGACGTCGGCGGCGGTGACGCTCGTGTAGGTGCGGGCCTGGATCGCGCGGGCGAGGGCGGCGGCGATCGGCTCGGTCGACGGCTCGAGGTCGGCGAGCAGGGTGCGCGCCCAGTCGGCGGCGGGCACGACGTTCTTGCGGATGTGCTTGGGCAGCGCCTTGATCATCGCCGTCACGAGCTCCTCCCGCAGTCCGGGCACCTGCCAGTCGAAGCCGTCGGACGACAGCCCCGCGAGCAGCGGGAGCGGCACCTGCACCGTCACGCCGTCGTCGTCGGCACCCGGCTCGAACCGGTAGGTGAGGCGGAGGGTCTGATCGCCCTGGGTCCAGGTGCTCGGGAAGGCGTCCTCGTCGACGGTCTCGGCGTCCTCGGGCATGAGGGTCTCGGCGGTCATCGTGAGCAGCCCGGGGGTCTGCGCGTGCGCGACCTTCCACCAGCTCTCGAACGACCGCACCGTCGCGACATCGGCGGGGATACGCCGCTGGTAGAACTCGAAGACCGCCTCGTCGTCGTAGAGGATGTCGCGGCGGCGCGTGCGCTCCTCGAGCTCGGCGAGCTCGCGCCGCAGCGCGCGGTTGTCGCGGTCGAACGCGGTGAGCCTCTTGTCGAGCGACGCGCTGTCCCACTCGCCCTGCACGAGAGCGTGCCGGATGAAGAGCTCGCGGGCATACCCGGGGTCGATGCGCACGAACTGCACCCGGCGCTTCGCAACGATCGGCAGGCCGTAGAGCGTGACCTTCTCGAACGCGACCGCCGCGCCCTGCTTCTTCTCCCAGTGCGGCTCGGAGTGGCTCCGTTTGGCGAGGTCGCCCGCGATCGCCTCGGCCCACGCGGGGTCGATGGCCGCGTTCATCCGGGCGAAGAGCCGGCTCGTCTCGACGAGTTCGGCGCTCATGATCGCCTCGGGTTGCTTCTTCGCGAGAGCCGATCCCGGGAACACGACGAACCGCGTTCCGCGGGCGCCGAGATAGTCCTTCTTCGCGAGGTCGCGAAGCCCCAGCTGGCTGAGCAGTCCGGCCAGCAACGACTTGTGGATGCCCGCGCCGTCGTCACTGCGGGCCCCGACGGTGAGCCCCAGCGTCTTGGCCATGCGCGTGAGCTGCCGGTAGACGTCCTGCCACTCGCGCACGCGCAGGTAGTTGAGGTATTCGGCCTTCACCCGGCGCCGGAACTGGTTGCCCGAGATCTGCCCCTGCGTCTCCTCGAGATAGTTCCAGAGGTTGAGCAGCGTGATGAAGTCGCTCGTCGGGTCGACGAAGCGGGCGTGCTGCTGGTCGGCCTGCGCGCGCTTCTCCAGAGGGCGCTCGCGGGGATCCTGGATGCTCAGGCCGGCGACGATCGCCATGACCTCGCGGGTGACACCGTGGCGCTTCGACTCGATGACCATGCGGGCAAGACGCGGATCGATGGGCAGCCGGGCAAGCTGGGTGCCGATCTTCGTGATGCGGGAGTCGGCGGTGATCGCATTGAGTTCGCGCAGCAGGTCGAGGCCGTCCTTGACGCCACGGGAGTCCGGAGGCTGGAGGAACGGGAAGCTCGCGATGTCGCCGAGCCCGAGCGAGATCATCTGCAGGATGACTGCCGCGAGGTTCGTGCGCAGAATCTCGGGCTCCGTGAACGTGGGTCGCTTCTCGAAGTCCTCCTCGCTGTAGAGGCGGATCGCGATGCCATCGCTCGTGCGACCGGACCGACCCGAGCGCTGGTTGGCGCTCGCCTGACTGATCGCCTCGATCGGCAGCCGCTGGATCTTCGATCGCACGCTGTACCGACTGATGCGCGCCGTTCCCGCATCGACGACGTAGCGGATGCCCGGCACCGTGAGACTCGTCTCGGCGACGTTCGTCGCCAGCACCACCCGCCGGCGGATGCCGGGCGTGCGGCCGGTCTCGAAGACGCGGTGCTGATCGGCGGCGCTCAGCCGCCCATAGAGGGGGAGCACCTCGGTGCCGGGGAGGTTGCGTCCCCGGATGGCGTCCTCGGCATCCCGGATCTCGGTCTCGCCCGAGAGGAAGACGAGAACGTCGCCGTCGCCCTCCCGCGCCAGTTCGTCGAGGGCGTCGTTGATGCCCTGGAGGTAGTCGCGATCCACGGCGTTCGCGGCCGCCTCCTCGGCGTCCTCCGCTTCGAGCGCCTCGGCGACCAGCGGCCGGTAGCGGATCTCGACCGGGTAGGTGCGCCCCGAGACCTCGATGATCGGCGCGGGCGTGCCGTCGGGCTTTGCGAAGTGCCGCGCGAAGCTCTCCGGGTCGATCGTCGCGCTCGTGATCACGACGGTCAGGTCGGGGCGTCGGGAGAGCAACTGCTTGAGGTAGCCAAGCAGGAAGTCGACCGTCAGGCTGCGCTCGTGGGCCTCGTCGATGATGATCGCGTCGTACTTGCGCAGGTCGCGATCACGGTGGATCTCATTGAGCAGGATGCCGTCGGTCATCAGCTTGATGCGCGTCGCCTTGCTCACCGTGTCGGTGAACCGCACCTGGTAGCCCACGAGCCCCCCGAGCTCGCTGCCCAGTTCACTCGCGACCCGTTCGGCGATCGTGCGCGCGGCCAAGCGGCGCGGCTGCGTGTGGCCGATGGACTTTTTGCCCAGTTCGAGCAGGATCTTCGGCAGCTGCGTGGTCTTGCCCGATCCCGTCGCCCCCGCGACGATGACGACCTGATGGTCGGTGAGCGCGCGCGCGATGTCATCCTTCCGCTGGCTGACGGGCAGCTCGGGCGGGTAGTGGATGGCGGTGATCTCAGACATGAGCCTTACAGCCTATGGCGTGGTCGGGATCGCCGTGGCCGCAACCCGGACTCGCGTTCTCGCGTCGCGCGCTTCCCGGACGCTCCGGTCCTCAGCGATGCGGGAGCGACACCCTTCCTCCAGACCTAGTTGAGTTCGGGCTTGATCAAGCCCGAACTC
>CALRZA010000084.1:0-7310 GCA_943372535.1 Auritidibacter sp. Marseille-P8566 | reverse complement strand
ACCCACACCCGTCCACCCGCGAAACCGGGGAGGACCATCGCCGCCGCCAACTCATCGTGTGCGCGAGACGCCGACGAGAAACAGCCGATGAGCGTGACTAGCGACTCCTCTCCATCGCCCCGCTCGAGCTCGTGCCAGACAAGATTCATCGTCGCGACTGGATCCCCCGTCACGCCTGGCCCTATTCGCTCACGGGCGCATCGACCACACCCTGACCAGGGGAACTGCGGCGGCCAACGGTTAGCACGATGATGGCGATGATGGACACGACTGGGGCGACGGCAAGACCGGCGAAATATACCCGGTCTAGGCCACGCACGAGCGGCACCGAGTCGATGACTGGGGCGACCTCAACGGAGATGAGCATAAACACGACCACCAGAAAATAGGAGAGCAGCAGGATGACGGAGACCGAAAGCACGGTGTACGCCGCCGTTCGGCCCGCGCGCTTCGGACCGCTCGCAACGATGCTCGAGATCACGATGGTGATGAGCGTCGCAAAGCCCAACCAGAGAAGAGTCAGGGCGACTCCGGGCCAGATCGGGACGAGGCGCCCATACGCTTCCGCAAGGTCTTGGGCGACACCGATCGGGATCGCCACATAAGCGTAGAGAAGAACGACGAGAACCAGTACGCAGGTACTGGCAATGACGATCCTTGAGTGGCTCCTCACGGTTGAATCATCGCATCCACGTCGCCAGGGCGCAGAGTGCCCCGCGATTTGTTGCCTCGGCACACTGGCTGATCAGCACCCGAGTAGAACGCCCGCGCAGTAACTCCGTTATGATTCCCTGAGGTCTTCCGCCCCGGCGCGGAGACTCGCCAGGAGAATTCGCCTAGTGGCCTATGGCGCACGCTTGGAAAGCGTGTTGGGTGAAAGCCCTCGGGGGTTCGAATCCCCCATTCTCCGCCAATACGTTCACCGTGGGACTGATCACTAAGGGGGCGCGGTGCCAACGACACAGCGCATCCGCCCGCTCAGCTCCCTGTTTCGCCAAGGACTGCTCGGCAGCATCGTGTTCATCACGATCGTCTTCGTCGTGCTCTACTTCCTCACCGTGCCCAACGGCCCGTGGACGCTCGTGCTCAGCCTCCAGGTCGTCGCGATGGTCGTCGTTGGCCTCGCCGCCTGGGGTTACTTCAGCGCCACGATCTGGGTCTCGCCGACCGAGGTCTCGGAGCGCGGTTTCTTCGGCACGCGCCGCCGCTTCCCCGTCGCCGAGATCGACTCGATCCTGCTGGCGACGACCGCGGGCAGCGGTGGCGAGCTGCAGCGCCAGGTGTTCATCCGGGATGCCGCCGGTCGCCTCCTCGTGCGCATGCGCGGGCAGTTCTGGTCGCCCGAGTCGATGGATGCCGTGGTCACCACCCTGCCCGTGCCCGTCGTGAAGATCGACGAGGTCACCACCATCAAGGAGCTGCGCCAGCAGTACCCGCAGTTGCTCTTCTGGTTCGAGCGCCGACCCGTGCTCGCGCTCGCCGTCACGGCGGGCGTCTCGCTGCTGATCGGGGTCGTGCTCTTCGTCTTCCTGCGCGGCATCGGCGCCGCGTAGTTCCGACGCCGGCTCGGCCTACTTGCGCTTGAGCGTCGAGAAGATGCCGCGCAGCACCTCGCGCACGACCGTCTGACCCGTTCGAGAGCCGAGCACGTCGCCGATGAGGTCGGGCTCGCGTCGGGTCGTCGTGCGGGTCGTCGTCTTGGGGCGCGACGCCTTCTCCATGTCGCGCACGGCCTTGTCGTACTCGGCCTTGACCCGCGCGGCCTCCTTGGCCTGAGCCTTGGCGAGCTTCTCGGCCTCCTCGCGGGCATCGGCCTCGGCCGCCGCGTTCATCTTGACGGCGAGGATCTCGCGAGCGGAGTCGCGGTCGACGACGGTGCCGTATGTGCCCGACAGCGGGGAGGCATCCACGCTCGCCTGCATCTCGGCGGCCGACGTCGGCGACATCGAACCCTGCGGGGCGCGCAGGCGCGTCCAGGCCACGGGCGACGGGGCGCCCTTCTCGTTCATGACCGTGACGATCGCCTCACCGGTCGCGAGCGAGGTGAGCACCTCCTTGAGGTCGTAACCCGAGGTCGGGTACGTCGACACGGTCGACTTGAGCGCCTTCGCGTCGTCGGGGGTATGGGCGCGCAGCTGGTGCTGCACGCGCGACCCGATCTGAGCGAGCACGTCGCCGGGCACATCCTTGGGGGTCTGCGTCACGAAGACGATGCCGACCCCCTTCGAGCGGATGAGGCGGATCGTCTGCGTGATCGAGGCGATGAAGTCCTTCGACGCCCCGTTGAAGAGCAGGTGCGCCTCGTCGAAGAAGAACACGAGCTTGGGCTTGTCGATGTCGCCGACCTCGGGCAGGTCGTTGAACAGGTCGGCGAGCAGCCACATGAGGAACGTCGAGAACAGCGCGGGCTTGTCTTGCACCCCGGGGATCTCGAGCAGGCTCACGATGCCCTTGCCCTCGGCGTTGGTGCGCAGGAACAGCGCGGTGTCGATCTCGGGCTCGCCGAAGAACACGTCGGCGCCCTGGTCGGCGAAGGCGATGAGCTCGCGCAGGATCACGCCGGCCGTCGCCCCCGAGAGCCCGCCGAGGCTCTTGAGCTCGGGCTTGCCCTCGTCGCTCACGAGCCACTGCAGGACGGCGCGCAGGTCGGTGAGGTCGACGAGCGGAAGGCCCGCTTGGTCGGCGTAGTGGAAGACGAGGCCCAGGCTCGACTCCTGCGTCGGGTTGAGGCCGAGCACCTTCGCGAGCAGCAGCGGGCCGAAGCTCGAGACCGTCGCCCGGATCGGCACGCCGATGCCCTGGCCGCCGAGCGTGAAGTACTCGGTCGGGGATGCCGCGGGCACCCAGTCCTGTCCGATGCTCTTCGTTCGCTCCAGCAGCTTCTCGCTCGACGCCCCCGCGCTCGCGATGCCCGAGAGGTCGCCCTTGATGTCGGCAGCGAACACGGGAACGCCGTGCGCCGAGAGCTGCTCGGCGAGCACCTGAAGGGTCTTGGTCTTGCCGGTGCCGGTGGCTCCGGCGACGAGGCCGTGGCGGTTGATCATCGCGAGCGGGATGCGCACGGGCACGTCGGGCAGGGCATCCCCGTTCACAAGGGCCCCCATCTCGATCGCGGGGCCCTCGAAGGTGTAACCGGCTTGGATGGTGGCGACTTGCTCGGGTGTCAACGGCCCGCTGGTCGAGCTTGTCGAGACCTCCCCCGCGCTGCTCGATCCCGCGACTTTCGTCGGTGAGGTCTCGACGCGCTCGACCCGCTCTTGTTCGGCCTTGAGCGCCGCTTCGGCCTCGGCGAGGGCCTTCTTCGCTGCTTCGACCTGGGCTGCGGCATCCGTCATGGTGCCTAGCTTATTGAGAGACCGAGCACTCCCGAGGGCAGCGGCGTGAAGCCGAGGCGGTGGTAGAACGCGAGCGCCTCGACGTTGGCGGGATCGACGCCCACGTGCACCCCGGGCACGGCTCGTCGCCCGAGCTCGGCGACGAGGGTGTCGATCAACGCGCGACCCCAGCCCTGGCGCTGAGCCTCCGGCACGAGGTCGATGTGCAGGTGCGCGGGATACCGGGCCAGCTCGGGGATGAGCATGCGGTCGGGGTCGAGTCCGGCGGCGACGTGCTCGGCGTCGGCGGGCTCGCGATCGCCCGACCAGCGGTCGGCGAACCCGGGCAACAAGTGCCGGCGGTAGGCCTCGACGAAGGTGGCAGTATCCGCCGTCGCAACGAGGTAGCCCTGGGCGCCGCGACCGAGGTCGACGACGAAGCACAGGTCGGGCTCAAGGGCGAGATACGGACGCGCCCACACGTCGGGCAGCAGGTCGTCGCTCGAGAAGCGGCCCCGGGCATCCCCGCCGGCCGCTCCCGTGCGCACGCAGATGTCGTCGATCGCGGTTGCGTCAGCAGGCGTCGCGGGGCGGATCACCGGGAGATCTCGACGAGCTCGATCCGCCGGATGTCGACGAGCTCGATCCGCGGATGAGTCACCCCGCGAGGCGATCCTCGAAGCCCCACGGCTGGCCGTAGCCACCCTCGGCCTCCGGCGCGGCCATGAGGTCGAGGAACGGCTTGGCGTCGAACGCCTCCGGTCCCAGCACGCCGGTGCCCGTCCAGACGCCGCTCGCGAGAAGCTCAAGCGCGATGACGGGGTTGAGGGCGGTCTGCCACACCACGCACTGGCTCTCGTACTCGGCCATCGTCCACTCGTTGTCGCTCACGTGGTACAGGTAGACCTCGCGCGGGTTGCCGTCGACTCCGGTGCCGGTGACCCAGAGGCCCGCGCAGGTCTTGCCGGTCATCCGCGGTCCGAGCGTCGCCGGGTCGGGCAGGCCGGCGGCGACGACGTCGCGCGGGGCGACCATGACGGGGCCGTTCGCCGAGCGCACCTTGAGCGGCTCGGTCTTGTCGAGCCCGAGCTGGTGCAGGGTCTTGAGGATGCCGATGAACTCCTCGCCGAGTCCGTACTTGAACGTCACGCGCTTGGCATCGACCCAGCGCGGCATGAGCAGCACCTCTTCGTGCTCGACGTTGACGCACTCGACCGGGCCGATGCCCTCAGGGAACTCGAAGACCTCCGGCTCGCTGAACGGCGGCGTCGTGAACCAACCGCGATCCTTCTCCCAGATCACGGGCGGGTTGAGGCACTCCTCGATCGTCGTCCAGATGCTGAAGCTCGGCGCGAAGATCTCGTTGCCCGCCTCGTCGCGCACGACCAAGTTGGCGCCGTCCCGGGTGCCGAGCTCGTCGATCTCGCTGAAGAGGTGGTCGGCGGCGTAGCGCGCGAACACGTCGCTGAGCCCCGGCTCGACGCCCATTCCGACCAGAGCGAGACGACCAGCCTTCTCCCAGTCCGGCGCCTGCGCGAACTGGTCGTCGCCGAGCTTGACGCCGGTCTCGGCGTGCGGGTTCGTGGGATGCGGCTCGCTCAAGCTCATCGCCATGTCGAGGTAGTCGGCGCCCGCGGCGAGCGCCCCGGCGAAGATCGTCGGCACGAACTTGGGCTCGACCGCGTTCATGACGTGGGTCGCGCCGTGCTCCGTTGCGACGGCGGCCACGTTCTCGGGGTCGGACGCGTCAATGCGCGCCGCGACGAATCGGGCCGCTTTCTCGGGATGCTTCGCCGCGATCCAGCCGATCGTGCGCTCCGCGCGCGCGATGTCGTAGTCGCTCACGACGACGAGTTCGTAGAAGTCACGACGGGCGGCGATCTTGGCGATCGCGTCTCCGACGCCACCGGCGCCGACCAGGAGGAGTCTCATGGCTCGACGCTACCGGGCCGCCACGGAACTCGCCATGATTCCGTCCCCAGCTTCGCCGCGAACGGGGCCCAGAGCGCGAGGGCGACCGCGGCGCCGAGCACGGCTCCCCCGATCGTGTCGGTGACCCAGTGCACGCCGAGGTAGGTGCGGCTGAGCGCCATGAGGATGACCCACGCGAGCCCCGCGTACCAGGCCCACGCCCGGCCGACCAGGAAGGCCAGCGCGACCGTCAGCGTCGCGGCGTTGGCCACGTGACCGGAGGGGAACGATCCGGCATCCGCGGCGACGAGCATGTCGTCGGGCCGCGCTCGGCCGAGAACGGCCTTGAGCAGTTGAACGAGAACTGCGCTCACGATCGAGGCCACGAGGAAGTACAGCGCTCCCCACCGCCGACCGAAGACCGCGAGCGCGATCGTCGTGAGCAGCGGGATCACGAGCGCCCCGAGGATGCCCCCGCCGAGGGAGTTCATGACGAGCGACGGGATGAGCCACGCCGGGTGGCGGTGCTCGATGACCTCTTCCATCCACTCGGCATCCAGCTCGAGCGGGCCCTGACGCACCGTGACGATGATGCCCAGTGCCACGACGGCGATGACGGCGGTGATCAGGACGACGAGGCGCCAGCGGCGCATGACCATCCGGCGAACGGGCGGCGACGGCGTGGTCATCCCCTCACCGTAATCGCGCCGGAACGACTAGCGAGTGAGGGCGGGCACCGTGCGCGGCCGCACGACCGCGAACATCACGATCAGTGAGAGGGTCGCGGTGATGCCCATGACGGCGCCCATCGGGATCGCGTTGGCGATACCGAACAACCCGACGATCGGAGAGATGAGTCCCGCCAACCCGAAGTTGACCGCCCCGAGCAACGACGCCGCGGTGCCCGCCTCGCTGCCGTGGTGGGCGAGCGCGAGCACCTGCGTGCACGGGAAGGTGAACCCGCACGCGGCGATGTAGAACCAGAGCGGAACGACGATGCCGACGAATCCCGCCCCCATCATGTCGAGGATGACGATGGCGCTCGCCGAGATCACGAGCGCCATGAGGGCGAACGCCACGATCCACTGCGGTCCGATGAACCGCGCGAGGAAGGATCCCGCCTGCACTCCCGCGACGACGCCGATGGAGTTGAGGGCGAAGAGCAGTCCGAACTCCTGCGGATCCAGACCGTAGACGTCCTGGAAGAGGAACGACGACGACGAGAGGTAGGCGAACAAGCCGCTGAAGGTGAGACCGGCGATGATCGCGACCCCCACGAACACCCGGTCGGTGAAGAGGGCGCGGTAGCGCTCGCGCGTGGTCGAGTGCCCGAGATCGATGCGACGCGCGGGCGGCAGCGTCTCGACGATGAAGAACAGACTGGCCAGAAGCGCGACGGCGCCGTAGACCGCCAAGACGACGAACATGCCCCGCCACGGCATGATGAGCAGCAGCTGCGACCCGATCACGGGCGCGAGGATCGGCGCGAGCCCGCTCACGAGCGAGAGGCGCGACACCATGCGCACGAGCGACAGCCCGCCGAACAGGTCGCGCACGATCGCCATCGCGACCACGCTGCCGGCCGCCGCGCCGATGCCCTGGAAGACCCGGCCGACGAAGAGCAGCTCGATCGTGGGCGAGAACGCCACGAGCAGGCTCGCCGCGACGTGAACGGAGGTCGCGACCATCAACGGCAGACGACGCCCGACCCGGTCGCTCCACGGCCCGACCAGGAGTTGGCCCAGTGCGAAGCCGAACGTCGTCGCGGTGAGGGTGAGCTGCACGACCGCGGCCGAGGTCGCGAGGTCGCCTTCGATCTGCGGGAACGCCGGCAGGTAGAGGTCGATCGTGAACGACCCCAGCGCCGTGAGAGCGCCGAGGATCAGCACATAGACGAGACGCTGACGGACGGTGAGCGAATCACCGGGATGGACGACGACGGTCAACGGGAGCCTTCAGATCGTGTGGGGGTGCGGTGGCGACGAGGCCAGCCCACCAGCCTATCCTCGCCCGGTCACTTCATCGGGTCGATCACCAACGACGAGACGACCAGCTCGGCCGCACCGATCATCAGCAGATCGTCGC
>CALRZA010000083.1:0-7317 GCA_943372535.1 Auritidibacter sp. Marseille-P8566 | reverse complement strand
GAGGCCGCGCTCATCGAGCTCGAGATCCCGCAGCTCGATCCGTCGACCGCCTACTCGTGGAGTCCCGCGCTGTTCGACGCCTATGCCACCGTGCTTGAGGAGCTCGGCCGTGAGGCCGAGGCCGCCGAGTGGTTCCGTCGAGCCGACGTCGCGGCCGAGGCCCTCGACACGAGCGACCCCGCCGACGATCTCATCGAAGTTGTCGAAGAGGAGCTCGACCTGCCCGCTGGGGAGGCCAGCGCGGAGGAGCCCGCCGATGGCTGATTCGCTGCTCACCGGGGTCGACCTCGTGCTCGCGGATCTCGACGGCGTGATCTACCGAGGCCCCACGGCGATCGAACATGCCGTGGAGAGCATGAACCGCGCGGCACTCTCCGCTCGGGTCGCCTATCTCACCAACAACGCCTCGCGCACCGACGCGTCGGTGGCCGAACACCTCTCCGACCTGGGGCTGCGCGTGGGCAAGCAGCCGGTGCGGGCCGAGGACGTCGTGACCAGCCCGCAGGCCGCCATCCGCCTCCTCTCCGGCCTGATTCCGGCAGGCAGCACGGTTCTTGTCGTCGGCGGTGAGGGCCTCACGAGCGAGCTCGAGCGCGCCGGATTCGTCGTGACCCGATCCGGGCTCAATCATCCCGCCGCGGTGGTTCAGGGCTTCCACCCGACGGTCGGCTGGGAGCACCTTGCCGAGGCCGCGTTCACGCTCGGGGGTGAAGGCGGCGCCGACATCCCGTGGGTCGCGACCAATACCGACTGGACGATCCCGCAGGCCCGCGGCACCGCTCCCGGCAACGGCACCCTCGTCTCCGCGGTGCACACGGCCATCGGCCGTCTGCCGATCGTCGCGGGCAAGCCCGAGGTGGCGATCTACGAGGAGGCGTTCGCGCGCTTCGGCACGCGCCGCGCGCTCATGGTGGGCGACCGCCTCGACACCGACATTCTCGGAGCGAACCGCGCGGGCATCCCGTCGGTGCTCGTGCTGACCGGCATCGACCGGGCGAAGCAGGTGCTCGCCGCGGCGGCGCCGGAGCGTCCGACCTACCTGCTCGACGACCTGCGCGGGCTGCACGAGCCGTACCCCGAAACGGTCGAGGAGCCCACGGCGAACGGCAGCGTCATCACGGTCGGTACGGCTCGGGTTCGTCGCGCCGCGCATGTGCTCACGGTGGAGAAGGCGGGCACCCCGCTCGACCTGCTGCGGGCCGGCTCGCAAGCGATCTGGCGCTCGGGCCTGGCCATCTACGGCCTCGAGGTGCCCCCGGCCCTCTACGGCGAGTAGTCGGTACGCTGAATCCATGAGCGACGAGAGCCCCGAAGCGGCAGGCACCGAGACCAGTGCCGAGACGGATGCCCTCCTCTCGCGACTGCGCGTCATCGAGGATCAACCGCTCGACACCCGGGCGACGGCCTACGCGCAACTGCACGACCAGCTGCAGGCCCGCCTCGAGGGCGGGGACGCGCCGGCGCATGGCTGAGCTGCCGCATGGCTGACGCGACGGCATCCCGATTGGATGCCGCCCTCGCGGCCCGCGGGCTCGCCCGGTCGCGCACGCACGCGGCCACGCTCATCGCCGAGGGACTCGTCACGGTCGACGGCACTCCGGTCGTGAAACCGTCGGCCCCCGTGCGCGAGTCGCAGACGATCGAGGTCGCCGGCGCCGACCACTACGTCAGTCGCGCCGCCCACAAGCTCATCGCGGCCCTCGACGGGTTCGATGTCGATCCCGCCGGGCGGCTCGCTCTCGACGTCGGCGCCTCGACCGGCGGATTCACCCAGGTGCTGCTCGAGCGCGGAGCGCGCCACGTGATCGCGCTCGATGTGGGGCACGGCCAGCTCGCGGCATCCATTCGGTCCGACCCGCGGGTCACCGTCGTGGAGGGCGCGAACGCGCGCTACCTCACGGCGGTCGAGCTCGCCGCGCAGAGCGGCCTCACCGAGGTGCCCGACCTGGTCGTCGCCGATCTCTCCTTCATCTCGCTCACCACCGTGCTGCCGGCGCTCGTCGAGACGGTCGGGGCCGACGCCGACTTCGTGCTGCTGATCAAGCCGCAGTTCGAGGTGGGGCGCGGGGGCATCCGCGAGGGGATCGTGCGCGATGCCGCCGGGCGCGAGGACGCGATCAACGGCGTGCTCTGGGCGGCGTGGGATCTGGGGCTGCCGACGGCCGGCATCCTGCCCTCCCCAATCGCCGGATCTGCTGGCAATCGCGAGTACCTCGTGCGACTGAGCACCGCGGTCGGTGTCAATCCGACAGAATGGAGACAGCAGGTCTCTGCGTTGTCCTCGTAGCGAGGCGACGCGTCGACACGCAGCCGACAAGCAGGTGGAGGAACCGTCCGTGACATCCGATCGGCACATCCTCGTCGTCGCCCACACCGGCCGACCGGAGTCGCTCACCGCGGCGATCACCGTCTGCCGCCAGCTCGTCGCGGCCGGCCTGACGCCGGTGCTCGCGGCCGATGACCACGCCGCGATCTCAGCGGCCGCGGCCGACCTCTCCACGAGCGAGCTGCTCGGCGAGCGGGTCACGATCGGCGACCTCGAACTCGTGATCGTGCTCGGCGGCGACGGCACGATCCTGCGCGCGGCGGAGCTCGCTCGCGGATGCTCGGCGCCGCTGCTGGGCGTCAATCTCGGCCACGTCGGCTTCCTCGCCGAGAGCGAGAAGGAGGACCTGACCGAGACCGTCGCCCGGGCCCTCGCCCGCGACTACCTCGTCGAGGAGCGCATGACGCTCTCGGTGCGCGTCAAGGTCGACGCCGAGGTGATCTACGAGACCTGGGCGCTCAACGAGGCCGCGGTCGAGAAGGCGAGTCGCGAGCGCATGCTCGAGGTCGTCATCGAGGTCGACGGGCGGCCCCTCTCGTCGTTCGGCTGCGACGGCGTCGTGATGTCGACCCCGACGGGCTCGACGGCCTACTCCTTCTCTGCGGGCGGGCCCGTCGTGTGGCCGAGTCTCGACGCGCTGCTGCTCGTGCCGCTGAGCGCGCACGCCCTCTTCGCCCGACCGTTGGTCGTGAGCCCGGACTCGGCGCTGGCCGTCGAGATCCTCGAGCGCACCCCGGGGGATGCCGTGCTCTGGGCCGACGGGCGTCGCTCATTCGACCTGCCGCGCCGCGCCCGCGTCGTCGTACGCCGCTCGTCGGTGCCGGTGCGACTCGCCCGCCTCACCCAGGGCGCGTTCACCGATCGTCTGGTCAACAAGTTCGGTCTGCCGGTCACAGGATGGCGCGGCCCGGTCAGTGAGGAGCGCCCCTGACATGATCGAAGAGATCTTCATCCGCGACCTCGGCGTCATCGGCGAGGCCCGCCTGCCGCTCGGTCCGGGCTTCACCGCCATCACCGGCGAGACCGGGGCGGGCAAGACCATGGTCGTGAGCGCGCTCGGACTGCTCTTGGGCGAGCGCGCCGAGAGCGGGGTCATCCGCTCGGGCAGCCCGCAGGCGGTCGTCGAGGGGCGCTGGATCATCGATCCCGCGGGCCCGGTCGCCGAGCGGGTGACGGATGCCGGGGGAGACCTCGAGGGCTCCGAGCTCATCCTCGGCCGCAGTGTGTCGTCGGAGGGGCGCAGCCGGGCCACGGTCGGCGGCCGCAGCGCGCCCATCGCGGTGCTCACCGAGATCGGCGAGCAGCTCGTCGTCGTGCACGGGCAGTCCGATCAGATCCGCCTGCGCTCGGCGACCGCCCAACGCGAGGCTCTGGACCGGTACGCCGGGGCGGAGCTCGCCGCCGTGGTCGACGAGTACCAGTCGATCTACCGCCGCTGGCAGACCAATCAGGGCGAGCTCGACGTGCTCGTCGCCGAGCGCGATCGCCGCTCGCGCGAAGCCGAGGAGCTGCGCGTCGCGATGACCGAGATCGAGGCGGCCGCGCCGCGGCGGGGCGAGGATCAGGAGCTCAGCGACCGCGCCGACCGGCTCAGCAACCTCGAAGACCTGCGGCTGGCGGCGGGGCAGGCTCACGACATCCTCTCGTCCGACACGGCTGACGACGGCCGCGATGTGCTCGGCCAGCTCACGTCGGCCAAGCGCCAGCTCGAGCGCGTCGCCGATCACGATGCCGCGCTCGGCCCGATCGCCGAGGCGATCGCCGCCGCGTCGTTCACGGTGAACGAGATCTCGGTGCAGCTCGCGAGCTACCTCGGCGGGCTCGACAGCGACAGTGGGCGCGAGCTCGAGTCGGTCAACGAGCGGCGCGCCGAGCTCAACGCGCTCGTGCGCAAGTACGGACCGAGCCTCGACGACACGATCGACTACCTCGAGTCGGGCAGCACGCGTCTGCTCGAGCTCGACAACGACTCCACGCGCATCGACGCGCTGCGGGTCGAGGTCGAGGCCGACCGCGCCCGCGTGATCGAGCTCGCGGCGACGATGACGGAGGTGCGCCAGCGCGCGGCGACCCGGCTCTCCGACGAGGTGACCGGCGAGCTCGCCTCGCTCGCGATGCCTAACGCTGCCGTGATCGTCGAGGTGGAGGACCGCCCCGACTACTCGCTCACCGGCAAGGACCAGGTCTCGATCCTGCTGCGCCCGCATCCCGGCACCGAGCCGCGATCGATCGGCAAGGGCGCGTCGGGCGGCGAGCTCTCGCGCGTCATGCTCGCGATCGAGGTCGTGCTCGCGGGCACCGACCCCGTGCCCACCTTCGTCTTCGATGAAGTGGATGCCGGCGTCGGCGGAGCGAGCGCGGCGGAGGTCGGTCGTCGGCTGGCCAAGCTCGCGCAGGGCGCGCAGGTGATCGTCGTGACGCACCTCGCGCAGGTCGCCGCCTACTCGACGAACCACCTCGTGGTCTCGAAGGACACCGACGGGGCGATCACCTCCAGCAGCGTGCGGCTCGTGCACGCCGAGGAGCGCACGGCCGAGATGGCGCGTCTGCTGAGCGGCAACCCCGAGTCGGAGACCGCTCTCGCGCACGCGCGGGAGCTTCTCGACGCGGCGCACGCGAACTGAGCGCCGCGCACGCGAGCGCAGCGCCGGCCCGGCCGCGCGTTCCCCGAGCGCGCCAATCGCGACCCGGCGGCATCCCATCGCCTTGCTACACCGCGAGTCGGGAAGGGAGTGACCGATCGTCGGATACGATGGAACCCCGTGGTGGACAAATCAGACGCGGCCGTGACCAAGCACATCTTCGTGACCGGAGGTGTGGTCTCCTCCCTCGGTAAGGGACTCACCGCCGCCAGTCTCGGCAACCTTCTCACCGCGCGCGGCTTACGCGTCGTCATGCAGAAGCTCGACCCGTATCTCAACGTGGATCCGGGCACGATGAACCCGTTCCAGCACGGCGAGGTGTTCGTCACCGACGACGGCGCCGAGACCGATCTCGACATCGGCCACTACGAGCGCTTCCTCGACATCAACCTCAACCAGGCCGCCAACGTCACCACCGGCCAGATCTACTCCGACGTGATCGCCAAGGAGCGCCGCGGCGAGTACCTCGGCGACACGGTGCAGGTCATCCCGCACATCACCGACGAGATCAAGCGGCGGATGCGCCTGCAGGCCCAGCCCGGACCGAACGGCGAGCCCGCCCCCGACGTGATCATCACCGAGATCGGCGGCACGGTCGGCGACATCGAGAGTCAGCCGTTCATCGAGTCGGCCCGCCAGGTGCGCCACGAGCTCACCCGCAAGAACGTGTTCTTCGTGCACGTCTCGCTCGTGCCCTACATGGGCGCATCGGGAGAGCAGAAGACCAAGCCGACCCAGCACTCTGTCGCGGCCCTGCGCTCGATCGGCATCCAGCCGGATGCCCTCGTGCTGCGCAGCGACCGCCCGGTCAGCGAGGCCAACAAGCGCAAGATCGCGCTCATGTGCGACGTGGAGGAGACCGCCGTGGTCAACGCGGTCGACGTCGCGAGCATCTACGACATCCCGACGATGCTGCACGACCAGGGCCTCGACGCCTACATCATCGACCAGCTCGGTCTCGAGGCGCGCGACGTCGACTGGGACGGCTGGAGCGAGCTGCTGCAGGCCGTGCACGAGCCGAAGCACGAGCTCACGATCGGCCTCGTCGGCAAGTACATCGACCTGCCCGACGCCTACCTCTCCGTCACCGAGGCGCTCAAGGCCGGCGGCTTCGCGCACCACGCGAAGGTCGTCATCCGCTGGATCCCGTCCGACGAGTGCGAGACGCCCGAGGGGGCCGCGCGCATGCTCGCCGATGTCGACGGCATCCTCGTGCCCGGCGGTTTCGGCGTGCGGGGCATCGAGGGCAAGCTCGGGGCGCTGCGCTTCGCGCGCGAGAACCTCATCCCGACGCTCGGCATCTGTCTCGGTCTGCAGTGCATGGTGATCGAATACGCGCGGGATGTCGTCGGCCTCGCCGGCGCCTCCTCGAGCGAGTTCGACCCCGACACCGAGTTCCCCGTGATCGCGACGATGGCCGAGCAGGTCGACATCATCGGCGCCGGCAACCTCGGCGGCACGATGCGCCTTGGTCTCTACGAGGCGAGCCTCGCGCCCGGCTCGATCGTCGAGGAGCTCTACGGCGCCTCGTCGGTGGGGGAGCGCCACCGTCACCGCTACGAGGTCAACAACGCCTACCGCGAGGAGATCGCGCTCGCGGGTCTGCGCTTCTCGGGCATCTCGCCCGACCGCACGCTCGTCGAGTTCGTCGAGCTGCCGCGCGAGATGCACCCCTTCTACGTCGGCACCCAGGCCCACCCCGAGCTGCGCTCGCGCCCCAACCGCGCGCACCCGCTGTTCCGCGGGCTCATCGGGGCGGCGCTCGAGCGCCAGCAGGCGAGCCGGCTCTTCGAGGTGCCCGAGCCCGCGGATGTCTGACGGCGCGGTGCGTGACGGCACCTTGCGTGACGACCCGACCTTCCCGGAGGTCACCGAGAGCGAGCGCGTCTTCACCGGGCGCGTCTGGAACATCCAGCGCGAGACCGTCGTGCTCGACGGCACCCCGATGGTGCGCGACTTCGTCGACCACACCGGCGCCGTCGCGGTGCTGGCCCTCGACGAGCGCGACCGGGTTCTTCTGATCAAGCAGTACCGGCATCCCGTGCGCCTGCGCGACTGGGAGCTGCCCGCGGGCCTGCTCGACGTCGCGAACGAGGATCCGCTGCTCGCCGCTCAGCGCGAGCTCGCTGAGGAGACCGACCTCGTCGCCGAGACGTGGAATCTGCTCACGGAGTTCATGACGAGCCCCGGCGGCAGCAACGAGGTGCTGCGGGTCTACCTCGCGCGTGGCGTCAGCGCCGCACCCGAGGTGCACGAGCGCACCGACGAGGAGGCCGGCATCGAGCTGCGCTGGGTGCCCCTCGACGAGGCCGTGGATGCCGTGCTCGCGCGAGACCTTCAAAACGCGAT
>CALRZA010000082.1:0-7400 GCA_943372535.1 Auritidibacter sp. Marseille-P8566 | reverse complement strand
AACGGCATCGACGCGCTCGCGGAGTTGTGGGCGCGATCGAGCCCGCGCAGTCTGCCGGGGGCGCTGTGGCGCATCTACCTCATCCGCGTGCTGATCCGACAGGATGCCGCGGGTACGTCATTCCTGTTCCAGCGCGGCACCGAGGTGCTCGCCACCATCGACGCGGCCGTCGCCGGCGCGCCCATGCCCACCGGGCCCGAGGAGATCACCGAGCTCGCCGACCAGATCCTGCGGGGACTGTTCCGCGGCGACTTCGGGGTGGCGCTCGATCGCGCGGCGGCGTTCTGCCGCATCCTCAGCGCGGGGGCGACGAGCGTGGCGGATGACGCCGACCCCGTGCATCCCGAACGCGCCACGGAACTGACCACTCGCGCCGACCGCCTCTCGCTCACCGCGGAGGAGCTCACGTCGTGCGCGCGGCTGTATCGAGCGGGCAACCTGGAGTAGGGCTGGGAGGTCTCGACAAGCTCGACCCGCCAGGGCATCAAGCTCCAGCGCGCTGGTAAACTTTACGGGCCGGGCCGCAGTAACCCCGGGCTCCACTAATAGCCGCTCCGAGCGGCCTTGCGCCGAGAGGCGTTCTGCGGCCCGGCATTCTTCGTCTCTCGGCACTACCGTGTGTGCATGGGGAGCCGGACACGAGTCGAGCTGGGCCGCCGCGCCGATCTCGGGGCCGACTGCGCGAACTGCTTCGGTCTGTGCTGCGTCGCCTTGGCGTTCGCGAAGTCCGCCGACTTCCCGTTCGACAAGCCGGCCGGCGAACCCTGTGTCAATCTCGACGACCACGACGGATGCCGCATCCACCCCCACCTGCGCGACCGCGGGTTCAAGGGCTGCACGGTGTTCGACTGCTTCGGCGCGGGGCAGAAGGTCTCCCGCCGCACCTTCGACGGCCGATCCTGGCGAGACGATCCGGCGACCCGCGCGGCGATGTTCTCGACATTCCCCATCGTGCGCCGCCTGCATGAACTGCTCTGGTACCTCGATCAGGCGATCGAGCTCATCGACGATGCCGCTGACGCGACGCGGTGGGTGACGGCGTTCGAACATGTCCGCGAGCTCAGCGACCAGACGCCGGACCACCTCGGGACACTCGACGTCGACGCTGAATTCGACGCGGTGCGCGACCTGTTGATCGAGGCGAGCGAGATCGCGCGCGAAGGCCGGGCCTCAGGCGCGCCGCGATCCGGCCGCTGGGCCCTCGTTCCCGGGAGCGATCTGACGGGGGCCAAGCTCTCCGCGGTCGACCTGCGGGGTGCCACGATTCGCGGCAGCATCGCGATCGCCGCCGACCTCTCGGGCGCCCGCCTTACGCACTGCGATGTGCTGGGAGTCGACTTGCGCGACGCGGATCTGAGCGGGGCCGACCTCGACGGTGCCATCTATCTGACCCAGATGCAGGTCAACAGTGCTCGCGGGGATCGTCACACCGTTCTGCCCGTAGGGTTCGAGCGGCCGGGGCATTGGGGTGCCAGCTAGCGGTCAAGGGCACCTCGAAGACCGACCGCGGAGACCGCGGTCGGCGCTGGCGTCGCGGCGAAGGCGAGAAATCGCCTTCGCTCCCAGCTCCGGCGCGCAGCTCGACCCGCTGTAGGCAATCCGCCGCCATGCACCACTCCGAACCACCACCGCAAGCCCCCGCTGCCGTGAGTGCCGACCGGAGAGAACCTGACATGCTGGATGTCGTGCCCCGTGACCGAGACACCGACCCCATGATCGACGCGACGCCCGCGATGCGCCTGCAGCAGCTGCTCGCCCGGGTCGCCGTCGGCGACAAGACCGCGTTCAGCGACCTCTACGACGAGGTCGCCCCGCGCGTCTTCGGACTCGTCAAGCGCCTGCTCGTCGACCACTCCCAGTCGGAGGAGGTCACCCAGGAGATCTTCCTCGAGATCTGGCAAACCGCGAGCCGCTTCGATCCGAACAAAGGGGGAGCGACGACGTGGATCCTCACGATGGCGCACCGCCGAGCGGTGGACCGGGTGAGGGCCTCGCAGTCGTCTCGCGATCGCGATGTCAAGATCGGCATCCGCGATTATCAGAACGACTACGACAACGTGTCGTCGAGCGTCGAGGTGACGATCGAGCACGAGAGGGTGGAGAAAGCGATGGGCCGGCTCACCGAGCTGCAGCGCCAGGCGATCCAGCTCTCGTACTATGGCGGCTACTCCAACAGTGAGGTGGCCGAGATTCTCAGCGTGCCGATCGGCACGGTGAAGACACGAATCCGAGACGGCATGATCCGTCTGCGCGACGAGATGGGGGTGGCATCGTGACGAACAACAACGTGACGAACGAGACCGACCCCACCAACCTGTCCGGCTCCTATGTTCTCAACGGTCTGTCCGCGGATGAGGCGGCCGCCTTCGAAGCGCACGTCGCCCAGAGCGACGCCACCCGCTATGAGGTGACGGAGCTGCGCGACACCGCCGTGCTCCTCGGCCTCGCCGTCGACCCGGTCGACCCGCCCGCGAGCCTCAAGGCGAGCATCATGAGCCAGCTCGACGCGACGCCGCAGCTCGCTCCCGAGCCCACGCTGGCCTCCTTCACGGGTCCTGCAGAACAGAAGGCGCGAGCCCGGTGGATGTCGCGGCCCATCACCGCGCTCGCCTCGGCCGCCGCGGTCATCGCCCTGCTCATCGGCGGGGGACTCGTGACGACCGCGATCACCCAGACCACCGAGCGGCAGGCCCAGGCCGACCGCCTCGCCGAGATCAACGCCGCGAGCGACGTGCAGCGCACGGTCGCCGAGCTCGAGGGCGGCAGCGCCACCCTCGTCTGGTCGGCCGAGCTCGCGAGCTCCGCGCTCGTCGTCGACGGCCTCGACCCGCTGCCGATCGACCGCGTCTTCCAGCTCTGGTACATCGACGAGGCCGGGCCCCGCTCGGCGGGCACGTTCACGATGCCAGCGAGCGGCGAGACGTGGCAGGTGCTCGAGGGCGAGCTCCGTGCCGGGGATGTCGTGGGCGTCACGATCGAACCGCGCGGCGGCTCCGAGGCTCCCACCACCGATCCCGTGCTGGTGATCGCGCGGGCCTAGCGCTCGGCCCCGCGCGAGCGCGGCGGCGAGCCAGCCGCTAGCGCGACCCCATCGTGTCGTAGCGCGCGAGCGCATCGGCGTCGCGCGCGAGGGTGACCGCGCGCCGGATCGTGTCGAGCGCCTCGACCGGGTCGGCGGCGACCGCCGCGAGGGCGACCTGCCGGTCGGCCTCCGCAAGCCGCGTGCGCGCCTCGGCTCCGCCGCCGTGGGTGCGGATGAAGTCCTTCGCCGCCGAGATCTGGTTCTGCGCCGAGACAAGGGTGCCGGCATACGCGGTGCGGGCGTGCTCGAGCCGCTGGGCCTGGTTGCGGGCGCCCGTGAGGGCGAGATCGAGGTCGGCGACGGCATCTCCGATCGCGTCGAGGTCGGCGACGGGGTTCGAGCCGTCCGCGCCGCGCAGGGCCTGCTCGGTCGCCGCGATGGCGTCGATGATCGCCTTGCCGGTGTCGGCATCCGGCGCGGTGTCGACCTGCGCGCGGGCCTCGGTGAGGTCGGTCTCGGTCGTCGACCGCAGGGTGTCGAGGGCGGCGCTCGCAGCGGTGAGGTCGCGGGCGGTGCGGTCCACGGCGTCGAGGAGGGCGTCGGCGCGCTGTACCGCGAGGCCGGACTCGAGCAGGGTCGTCGCGACCGCGTTGACGCCGGTCTGCGAGATGCCGGGGGCCGCGGCATCCGCCAACTCGGCCGCCTGCGTCAGTTCGCGCTCGGCCGCCTCGGGATGCCCCGCGACCGCCGCCACGACCGCGTCGTCGTAGCGCGCGCGGAGGTCGGCGAGCGTGGTGCGGGCGGTGCCGAGCCGGGTCTGCGCGTCGGCGAGCCGGCGCCGCACGTCGTCGAGGGTGCCGGCCGCGTTCACCTCGAGCGCGCGCAAGGCCGCGAACTCGCGATCCTGCCCGCCGAGCCCGCGCTGCGCCTGCTCGCAGAGGGCGATGACCTGCAGCGTCCACTCGCGGCGCCGGCGATCGCTGTCGGGCACGGAGTCGTCGAGCAGCTGGCGCAACCGGAAGGCCTCGGTGACCTTGGTGCGCGCCTCGGTGAGGGCCGCGGCGTAGGGGCGGGCGCGGTCGGCACCGAACTGGGCGATCGCGTAGCCGAGCTCCTGGTCGGCGTCGCGCAGCGCGTCATCCACGGCGACGAGCAGACTGCCCGCCCGGCGGGTGAGGCTGCCGAGATCGTTCGGACCGGCGGCGCGGATGCCCCGGTCGCCCCGACGACGGAACAGCACGACGAAGCCGGCGATGACGAGCCCCGTGACGAGGATCACCGCCGTCACGACGGCGGTGGCGATGCCGCTGACGACGTCCATGGCGATCAGTCTATGATTCGCCAGTCTCGCGAAACCCTGCCCGGGCTCCCAGAAAACCGCCGATCTCGCCCATACAGTGGCAGCGTGTGGCGTGCCGATCGACGTTCCGACGACCGCAAGGGCGGTTCGGGCTTCGACGCGCCCTCCGACCTCGGGCGTCCCGACTTCCGGGTGCTGAACGACGACGTTCCGTTCGACGAGCCGGATGACGGCTACCGCACCACAGACGAGCTTCCCGACTTCCTCGAGATGACGTCACCGACGTCGATCAGCGTCGGCGACCCGAGGCTCATCCCCACCAACGCGGCCGAGCCGATCTGGGGGGAGTGGCGCGCCGAGCTCGCCGCCCTCGGCGGACTCTCGCCGCTGCTGCACTTCGACGACTCCCCGCGCACCCGCATCGAGCTCTCGACGACCCACCCCGGCGGCCTGGCCCAGTTCATCACCGGCCGCGCCACCCTGCTGTCGAGCCTCATCCGTGACGAGATCGCCCTGCGCAGCGCCAAGATCGCCGCCGCTGCGGTCGCCGCCAAGGGGCTCGAGCTCGCGACCGCCCGCGGCATCGACGCCGTGCACCTTGGCATCGGCATCGCCGAGTGGCGCACCGACACCCGCTCGTATCGCGCGCCGATCCTGCTGCGCCCGCTCGCCATCCGTCGCCACGGTCGCGACTTCGAGGTCAAGCTGCGCGGAGCCGCCTTCCTCAACCCCGCCTTCGCCCGCGCCCTCGACGAGCAGTTCGGCGTGCGCCTGGATGCCCGCGCCTTCGTCGCGCTCGCCCACGACGACGGCACGTTCAAGCCCAACCCCGTGATCGACCGCCTGCGCGGCCTCACCTCGCACCTGAGCCACTTCACGGTGAGCCCGCGGCTCGTCGTCTCGACGTTCGCCGAGGTCGGCCCCGCGCTCGCCGTCGACGCCACCGACCTCGCCCACCCGGTGCTGGATGCCGTCGCCGGCAACGAGACCGCCCAGCGCGCGCTCGCCGACGCCCTCACTCCCGTCGAGGTGACCCCCTCCGATGACCGCTCGCCCCAGACCGACTCGCTCATCCTCGACGCCGACGCCGAGCAGGAGCAGGTCATCGCGCAGATCGCCGCGGGCAACTCGCTCGTCGTCAAGACCCTGCCCGGCACGGGCGGCACGCAGACGATCGTCAACGCGATCGGGGCCCTCGTCGCGCAGAACCGCCGGGTTCTCGTCGTGGGCGCGCGGCGGGCATCCCTGCAGTCGGTCGCCCAGCGCCTCGGCGATGTGGGCCTCACCGGACTCGCGGTGTCGCCGCGATCGCTGCGACGCGACATCATCCGCTCGATCTCGCGCAGTGAGAAGGCCGTCAAGCCCGACGTGCAGGAGGTCGACGAGGCCCTCGTGCGCCTGCGCGCCGTGCTGCGCGACTACCGCGCCTCGGTCTCGCGCGTCGACCCCGACCTCGGCGTCGGCGTGCTCGACTGCGTGCGCGAGCTCAGCCGCCTCGCCCTCATGCCCGAGCCGCCGTCGACCACCGCGCGGCTCGGCGCGGACGCGGTGCGCTCCCTCGCCGCCGACCGCACCCGCGCGGCCGAGATCATGGTCGCCGCGGCCAAGCTCGGCGAGTTCAAGTACGGCCCCGGTGACTCGCCCTGGTACGGCGCCCAGTTCGCCAACGGGGATGCCGCCCTGCGTGCCCACGAGGTCGCCAAGCGCGTGAGCAGCGACGGCCTGCCGCGCCTGGTCGAGCGCGCGACGGAGATGATCGGCCAGACCCACCTGCGGCCGTTCCACACGATCGCGGAGCTCGGCCTCTACCTACGCCTGCTCGTCGACTTGCGCGACACCCTCGACAAGTTCCTGCCGATGGTCTTCGACCGCTCGATCAGCGAGCTCATCGCGGCGACCGCGCCGCGCAAGGACTTCCCCGAGATGACGCGCGGCAACCGCCGCCGCCTCAAGAAGCTCGCGCTCGAGTACGTGCGCCCCGGGGTGCGCGTCGGCGATCTCAATGCCGCACTCGTGCGCATCCAGCACCAGCGGGTGCTCTGGCACCGCTACGTCGCGGAGGGCGTGACGCCCGAGGTGCCCGTGGGCATCGCCGACGTGCAGGTCGCCTTCCAGCAGGTCTCGCAGGATCTCGCCCTGCTCGACGAGCCGCTCGGCCTCACCGAGGGCGACTCGCTCAGCCACCTGCCCCTCGCCGACCTCGCGACCAAGCTCGCGGGCCTCGCCGCCGAGTCGGATGTGCTGCACAACCTGCAGGACCGCACCGCCCTCATGACGGCTCTGCGCCGTCTCGACCTCGACCCGCTCATCGACGACCTGGCCCGCCGCCACGTGCCCGACCACCGCGTCGCGCTCGAGCTCGAGCAGGCGTGGTGGCGTTCGGCCCTCGAGATGCTGCTCGAAGGCGATCGCGCCCTCCTCGGCGCCAACACCTCGGTGCTCGACCGCCTCGAAGCCGACTTCAGGCTCGTGGATGAGGCGCACGCCAGCGCCAACGCGGCCCTGCTGTCGTGGCAGCTCGCGGAGAACTGGACCATCGGTCTCGTCGACTGGCCGGAGGAGGCGGCCCTGCTCAAGCGCCTGCTCGCCCGCGACTCGATCACCGCCTTCGACCTGCAGACTACGGCGCCGCACCTCTCGCGCACGGTGGCCCCCGTGTGGCTCGCGTCGCCATACGAGATCGACACGATCATTGACACGATGCCGTTCGACACGGTCATCCTGTTGGATGCCGGCGCCACGACCCTCGCCGAGAACGTCGGCGCGATCCGACGCTCCCGTCAGGTGGTCGCGGTCGGCGATCCGGTCACGCAGACTCCCGCGCCCTTCACCCTCGCCCTCACCGAGGCCGAGCTCTCGGCGCCCGCCCCCGCGGACGACGAGGAGGAGGGCCGCCACGACACCTCGGCCCTCGCGCGCCTCGCGACGGTGCTGCCGACCCACACGCTCACGCGCAGCTACCGCCCGGGCGGGGAGGACCTCGCCGAGCTCGTCAACCGCCGCTTCTATGGCGGTCGCATCCAGAGCCTGCCGTGGGCGGGCAGCTTCCTCGGGCACCCGAGCCTCGCCCTCGACTAC
>CALRZA010000081.1:0-7441 GCA_943372535.1 Auritidibacter sp. Marseille-P8566 | reverse complement strand
GCGAGGTCTTCGTCGGGCATCCCCCGAACGTCGAGTGGTTCTGCGGCGAGCACGCCGCCGCGGCCCAGGCGCGGGCGGGGGAGACGATCGACGTCGCCCTCGGCGCACTGCGGGCGGGCCCGGTCGAGCCGCCTGGGGAGTGGCCCGAGTTCGATCGGATAGCGATTCGCCCCATCGCCGCGGATGCCCTCGCCGAAGCCTTTCGTCAGCTCATCGCCGCGCTCGCCACCGAGGAGCTCACGACCACCTCGGTGCGCGACTGGACGCCGATGGACAACACCTTCCCGCCCTACTGCCCCTATGTCGACCGCGAGACGCTCGCCGCCAGGCCGCACGAGCTGCAGCTCGAGTGGGCGCACTGGAACGACACGGAGCTCGCCCGCACGAGCGCGATGCTGTCGGGCCCGGGGTTCACCGTCGGCGGTCACGGAGACGGGGGCGAGGTCACCGAGCTGCTGACCTCGGGGGAGCTGCCGGCAGCGGCGCGGCAGTGGGTCGAGCGGCTCAGCCTCCTGTGACGATGGTGATGCCCGTGGCTTGCGCCGCGGCATCCACGCCACCGAGGTCGGTGAGGTCGGTGAAGCCGAGCCCCTGCATGATCGAGATCGCCTGCGCCGAGCGGTTGCCGGAGCGGCAGTAGACGAGGTACTCGCCGTCGAGCGGCAGCGCGCCGATCTCCTGTTCGAACTGGCCCGACTGCAGGTTGATGTTGACGGCGCCCTCGAGGTGGCCGCTCGCGAACTCCTCGGGCGTGCGCACGTCGACGATCACCGTGTCGGCCGAGACGACGACGGGGTCGGACGCCGGGGCGCACCCGGCGAGGCCGAGGGCGACAGCGGCGGTGATCAGCAGGGCGGCGAGGCGGCGCATGGATTCTCTCTCGATCGGGATGGTGGTTTCCGGGCGGGAGCAATACCCCCGGGGGTATACTAACACCATGACGACACGAGAGATCACGATCGACAACCTCAACGAGGTCATCAGCAGCAACGGCATCGTGCTGCTCGACTTCTGGGCCGCCTGGTGCGGTCCGTGCCGCATGTTCGGCCCCATCTTCGAGAAGGCGGCCGAGCAGCACCCCGACCTCGTCTTCGGCAAGGTCGACACCGAGGATCAGCGGGAGCTCTCCGCCGGCTTCCGCATCACGTCGATCCCCACGCTCATGGCCTTCCGCGACGGCATCCTGGTGTTCTCGCAGCCCGGCGCGCTGGCGGCTCCGCAGCTCGAGCAGCTCATCGCCGCCGTCGAGGGCCTCGACATGGATGCGGTGCGCGCCCAGGTGGAGAAGCAGCAGGCGCTGGTTGAGTAGCGCGAGCCGACAGGCTCGCGTGTGCGATCGTCACAACGATCGCAGAAGGATCCGTATCGAAACCACGACGCAGGGGAGGTTTCGATACGCGCTACGCGCTACTCAACCAGCGGAGAGGCGCACGCCGAGCCACTCCGCGAGGGCCTCGAGCTCGGCACGGGTGGCCTCCGCCGCCTCGGCGGTGTACCCGGCGTCCTCGTGGATGGCGTGTACGGCGAGGGTGCGTCCGTCGGGCGTGAGAGCGGCATCCACTTTGCCGACCAGCTGGTCGCCGTGCAGGATCGGCAGCGCGTAGTAGCCCCAGCGACGCTTAGCGGCGGGCTTGTACATCTCGAGGGCGTACTCGAAGTCGAAGAGGTCGGCCATGCGCGGTCGGTCGCGCAGCAGGCCGTCGAACGGCGAAAGCAGGGCCGTGCGCCCGACGAACGGCCGCTCGAGCGCGGCGAACGCGGCCGGGTCGAGGCGCCACTCGCCTTTGAGGCCCTCGACCGTTGCCGGGATGCCCGCGTCTGCGACGCGCGGTGTCTCGGTCGGCAGATCCATCGTCTTGTTGCGCACGACCCCGACCGACGCCAACCGGCGCTCGTTGCGGATGCGGGTCGCCTCATCCCGCGGGATCGTCGGGATGTCGGCGTGATACACCCGCTCCGCCAGGTCCCACAGTCGGTCGCGGCCTCGCCGCCCGGCCACCGCCACTCGCCCCGCGCGCATGAGGTTCTCGAGCATCATCATGACGTTGCGGTTGTTGTTCCAGCCGGTCGACGGCCATGGCACGATGCTCGTGTCGGGGATCTCGCGAGTCGTCTTGGCACCCTCCTCGGTGAGCAGCAGCAGCACGTCATCCTCGAACTCGCGGTTGTCGTCGAGCCAGCGGCGGGTCGACTCGCGGTCGGGCCACTCGGCCATCTCGGCCCTGAAGAGCGCGAGGTCGTCCATCGGGCGTACGAGGAGGTCGAGCTCCATGAGCTCGAGGTCGTCGAAGAGGGCGGCCGTCAGGGCGGCAGGGTCGTAGGCCGATCCGAGGCGTGACCACAGCACGAGGTCGGCGGTGGGGGCGATCGGTGCGGTGTGCTCGATCTGCACGAAGGTGAGGCGGCGCACGGTCTCGACGAGGTCGGTCGGACGGTCGGCGTCGAGCAGCTGGGCGCGCACGCCGATGCGGCGGGCATCGGTGAGCGACAGGGTCACCGGCTGATCGTTCACGAACTCAGGGTACGGGTACCGTTGACTCATGACCCTCACCCCGCCCCCGGCCGAGCGCGCGACGCGACAGGTGCGCCCCACTGCCGAGGGCTGGACGCAGAAGCTCGGCCCCGACGGCCGCCCGGCCCTGCAGTTCGCGAGCCCCAAGCGAGGCAAGCCGCCCGTGCACCTAGCCGACCTCGACCCGGCCGGCCGCGCGGCGCGCCTGAGCGAGCTCGGCCTGCCGGCGTTCCGTGCCAAGCAGCTCAGCACCCACTACTTCACGCACTACACCTCCGACCCGGCCGAGATGACCGACCTGCCGGCCGCCGGCCGGGAGGAGCTCGTCGCCGGACTGCTGCCGCCGCTGCTCACCGAGGTGCGCCGCCTGCGCACCGACAAGGGCGACACGATCAAGTTCCTCTGGCGCCTGCACGACGGCGCCCTCGTCGAGTCGGTGCTCATGCGCTATCCGGGCCGCATCACGCTCTGCGTCTCGAGCCAGGCCGGCTGCGGCATGAACTGCCCGTTCTGCGCGACCGGCCAGGCAGGCCTGACCCGCAACATGTCGACGGGCGAGATCATCGACCAGGTCGTGCAGGCCAACCGCGCGATCGCGCAAGGCGAGCTCGGCGGCAAGAAGGCCGGCGAGACCACGCCCGAGCGCGTGAGCAACATCGTGTTCATGGGCATGGGCGAGCCGCTCGCCAACTACAACCGGGTCATGGATGCCGTGCGCTCGATGGTCGCGCCCCAGCCCGACGGCCTCGGCATGTCGGCCCGCCACATCACCGTCTCGACGGTCGGACTCGTGCCGGCGATCCTCAAGCTCGCCGAGGAGAAGATCCCGGTGACCTTCGCCCTGTCGCTCCACGCCCCCGACGACGAGCTGCGCGACGAGCTCATCCCGGTGAACTCGCGCTGGAAGGTCGACGAAGCACTGGATGCCGCCCGCGCCTACTTCGACGCCACCGGTCGCCGCGTGTCGATCGAGTACGCCCTCATCAAGGACATGAACGACCACGGCTGGCGTGCCGAACTGCTCGCGACCAAGCTCAACGCGCGCGGCAAGGGCTGGGTGCACGTCAACCCGATCCCGCTCAACCCGACGCCCGGCTCGATCTGGACCTCGTCCGAGCCCGCGGTCATGCGCGAGTTCGTCAACCGCCTCGAGGCGGCCGGCATCCCGACGACCCTGCGCGACACCCGCGGCAAGGAGATCGACGGCGCCTGCGGCCAGCTCGCCGCGGCCGACGAGTAGGGTGCGGCATCCGCCTGAGGGTGCCTACGATCGACTCATGACGATCGATCTGCACATCACGGGCGACGACGCCTCCGACACGCTGTTGAGCACTGAGCCGCTCGCGCTGCTCATCGGCATGCTGCTCGATCAGCAAGTGCCGATGGAGACCGCGTTCGCGGGCCCGGCGAAGATCCGCGACCGGCTCGGTTCCCTCGACGCCGCCGCGATCGCCGATCACGACCCGGACGCCTTCGCTTCGCTCTTCTCGCAGTCGCCCGCGGTGCACCGCTTCCCGGGCTCGATGGCGGGCCGGGTGCAGGCGCTCTGCGCCGCGGTCGTGAGCGACTGGGGCGGGGATGCCGCGGCGATCTGGCAGCGCGACACCCCCGATGGGGCGACCATCCTCGCCCGCCTCAAGGGCCTGCCCGGCTTCGGAGAGCAGAAGGCCAAGATCTTCCTCGCCCTGCTCGGCAAGCAGTACGGGCTTACCGCGCCGGGCTGGCGCGAGGCCGCCGGCGACTACGGCCAGGCGGGATCGTTCCGCTCGGTCGCCGACATCGTGAGCCCCGACTCGCTCATCAAGGTGCGCGAGTTCAAGAAGGCGGCGAAAGCCGCGGCCAAGTAGGGCGGGGTGGCCGCGAAAGCGGCCGCCAAGTGACGCGGGGTGGCCGCGAATGCCGCGGCCAAGGGCGCCTGAGCGGTTAACATCGATCCCAACGCGCATCCGACCATGCGCCTTGGAGGTTCGTCATGAGAATCGGATTTGCCCTCTTCCGCGTCGCGGCGGCCGCCGCCGGCATCGCGGCCATCGTCGGTCAGCTCATGACGAGCCTCGACTACTGGCCTAAGAACGGTGTCACCAACCTGACCCTGTCGGTGACGAACTTCTTCAGCTTCTTCACCATCCAGTCCAATGTCGGGGCGATCGTCGTCTTCCTGATCGGAGCCGTGCTGCTCGTGCGCGGCTCGATGGCCGACCCGCACTGGTTCCTCGTGCTGCGCACCTGCGTGACGACCTACATGGTCGTCACGGGCATCGTCTACAACCTCCTCCTGCGCGGAGTCCAGCTGCCGCAGGGCGCCACCCTCGAGTGGTCGAACGAGATCCTGCACGTCGCCGTGCCGATCCTCATCCTCGTCGACTGGCTGTTCGCCCCGGGGCGCCGGGCGGTCGAGTGGAAGACGATCGGCATCGTCATCATCTACCCGCTCGTGTGGGTGGTCTACACGATGGTGCGCGGACCGTTCACGCCGAACGAGGTGCTGGGGGAGTCGTACTGGTACCCGTACCCGTTCCTCAACCCCAACCTGCCCGGCAACACGGTGGGCTCGGTCGCGTTCTACATCATCCTCATCGCTCTGGTGATCGCGGCCACGGCGGCGGGCGTCATCGCGATCTCGCGTCGGTGGAAATCCCTCAGCGCGTGACGGCATCCGCCGATACTCTGTGAGGTATGTTTCCTTTCCTTGACCCCCTGACCAACCTCATCATCATCGGGGCGGTCGTTCTCGTCCTGATCATCGTGATCGCGGTGATCCTGCGCGGCATCAAGGTCGCCAAGCCCGACGAGGCGATCATCGTCACCTCGCGCCAGAAGGCCCTGCGCAAGGGCGAGGTCGAGACCGAGAACGCCGGCCAGCGCGTCGTCTTCGGCTCCCGGGTCTTCGTCAAGCCGATCGTCGAGGCCTACTTCAAGCTCAGCCTGCGCAGCCGTCAGCTCAACGTGCAGGCGACGGCCCAGACGAAGGATGCCATCACGATCCGCGTCAACGCGGTCGCGGTCGTCAAGGTGGGCGGCTCCGAGTCCATGGTGCGCGCCGCCGCCCAGCGCTTCCTCAACCAGCAGGACCAGATCGAGACCTCCACCGAGGAGGTGCTCAGCGGATCGGTGCGCTCGATCGTCGGTCAGCTCACCGTGACCGAGATCATCACCAACCGCTCCGCACTGCAGGGTCAGGTGCTCGAGGCGGTGCGCGAGTCGCTCGACGTGCAGGGTCTCACGATCGACACCCTGCAGATCAAGGAGATCGACGACGACAACGGCTACATCAAAGACCTCGGTCGCGCCGAGGCCGCCCGCGTGAAGCAGGTTGCTGAGGTCGCCGAGTCGGTGTCGCGCCAGGCCTCCGAGGAGGCGCGCCTCGCGGCCGACCAGGCCGTCGCCGAGGCTCAGCGCAAGCTCGACCTGCGCAACGCCGAGATCCAGAAGGAGACCGACAAGGCCCGCGCCGAGGCCGCAGCGGCCGCCCCGCTCGCGGAGGCGATCGCCCAGCAGGAGGTCGTGGCGCAGCAGGAGGTCACCGCCCAGAAGCGCGTCGGACTGCGCAAGCAGGAGCTCGACGCCGAGATCCGTGCGGTCGCGGATGCCGAGGCTTACGCCGTCGAGAAGAACGCCCAGGCCTCCGCGGCCGCGGCGGTCGCGGCGGCCAACGCCGATCGCGACGCCCGCCGCTCGAGCGCCGAAGCCATCGAGGCCGAGGGTCTCGCCGAGCGCAACCGTCGCCGCAGCGCGGCCGAGGCCCTCGAGGCGGAGGGTATCGCCGAGAAGAACCGCCGTATCGCGGCTGCCGAGGCGCTGCAGTCGGAGGGTGAGGCCGAGGCCGTCGCCATCCGCGTGCGCGGTAACGCCGAGGCCGAGGCGACCAAGCTCAAGGCCGAGGCCCTCGCGAACAGCGCCGGCGACCTCCTGCGTCAGCAGGTCATCGCTCAGCTGCCCGAGATCGTGCGCGCGGCCTCTGAGCCGCTCGCTGCGATCGGCACGATGACGGTGATCTCGTCAGACGGGTCGGGCACCCAGCAGGTCGGACAGAACGTCGCGACCCAGCTGAGCACCGTCAACCGCATCCTCAAGGATGTCGTGGGCATCGACCTCTCCGAGATCGTCACCGGCCGCATCACCGGCAACGCCATCGGAGACGCGATCGCCAACCCGGAGCCGGTGCGCAAGTCGCGTGCGGCGAAGGCCCCGGCGGCCGAGTAGGTCGATCAGGCCAGTTCAGGCCAGATCAGGTCAGCGGGCAGGCGTCAGTCGCGACGCTTGCTCGCGGCCTTGTCCTTCTTGTCCTGACGCTTCTCCTTGAGGGACTTGCTCGCCGCCGTCTTGGCGGTGGACTTCTTGGGGGACTTGTCAGCCATGGTCAGATCCTTCCGCGAGCCGCGATGACTCTGCCGTCGAGACTACGCGGTCAGGCGGGGGAGCGGGATGCCTCGTCGGCCGCGAGGCGGGCGATCCGCTCGCGCGCGGCGTCCTCCGAGGTGGATGACCGACCGAGCGCCCTGGCTGCCATCGCGAGCACCACGCGAGTGGCGGTGATCGCGGGCCAGCGCGGTCGGCGCAGGCCGAGCATCCGCCGCTCGTCGTCGGTCAGCGAGGCCACGGCCCCCGCGAACAGCACGCGGTAGGCGGGCATGAGCGAACGGCGCAGGGGCGGCCGGCGGATGAAGCGCACCGCGGCGGCGACCCGGTCGTCGGACTTCATCACCGGCTGGAACGCCTCGAGCTGGGCGCGCAACTCGGCCTCGCTGCGCGGCGGGGTGACCACCCCGACGAGCTCGCCGGCGGTCGCCCACTCGGCGACGTAGGCATCCGCTCCGCCCGGGATGTCGTCGCCCCACAGCTCGTGGCAGCGCAGGAAGGCGTCGGTGAACACGAGGTGGACCCACGAGAGCAGCTCGGGGTCGCCGGCCGAGTACTCCCGCTCGACTC
>CALRZA010000080.1:0-7455 GCA_943372535.1 Auritidibacter sp. Marseille-P8566 | reverse complement strand
CGAGACTCGTCACGCCCCGCAGTTGGCGCGCGGCCGACCCGGCGGCGTAGCGCAGGTCGTCGACGGTGACCTCGCCCGAGCCGAGTCCGACCAGGGCCAGACTCTCGGTCGAGCCCACGGTGGCAGGAAGGCGGCGCACCTCGTCCTGAGCCCCCGTGACACCGATCGCCTCGAGCGAGAGCTGCAGCGGCTGCAGGTCCGGCGAGTCACTCACCAGCTGCGGCCCGTCGTCGGTCTTGCGAACGCCGAGGACGAGCACGTCGCCCTCGATCGTGAGGGCGGGGGCAGAGGAGAGCGAGAGCTCGGGCACGGTCATCCCGCCATCGTATCGAGGCCGCCTGAGGTGTTCGCTCAGGGCATGGTCGCGGCGGGGGCTGCCCTCGTCACCCCGCAATAGAGTGGGAGCATGCAGGATCCGCGCACGCTCCACGACTTCGCCGAGAGTGGTGTCGAGGTGCCCGAGGGCCTGCCCCTCGTCGCCGGACTGACCGGGTTCACCGACTCGGGAGCCGCGGTCACCCAGTTCAACGACTACGTGCTCGAGACCCTCGACCACACGACGGTTGCGCGCTTCGACAACGACGAGCTGCTCGACTACCGCGCTCGCCGCCCCATCATCCACTTCGAGCACGACCACCTCACCGACTACGAGCCGCCGAGCCTCGCGCTGCATCTCGTGCGCGACGAGCTCAACCAGCCGTTCCTACTGCTGAGCGGCTACGAGCCCGACTTCCAGTGGGAGAGGTTCACAGCGGCCATGCTCGACCTCGTCGACCAGCTGCGCGTCTCGACGGTCACCTGGGTGCACGCGATCCCGATGCCGGTGCCGCACACCCGCCCGATCGGCGTCACCGTGAGCGGCAACCGGTCGGAGCTCATCGAGTCGATGTCGATCTGGAAGCCGCGCACGCAGGTGCCGGCCAATGTGCTGCACCTCATGGAATACCGGTTGCAGGAGTCGTCGACCCCGACCGCGGGCTTCGTGCTGCTGATTCCGCACTACCTCGCCGACACCGAGTACCCGAGCGCTGCGGTGACGGCGCTCGAGAGCGTCAGCGCGGCGACGGGGCTCATCTTCCCGACGGATCGCCTGCGCGAGGACAGCCGTGACTTCCTCGCGAAGATCGACAGCCAGGTCGAGAGCAACGCCGAACTCGCGAAGCTCGTGACCACCCTCGAGGAGCGGCACGACAGCTACGTGCAGGACAACCCGCTGCCGTCGCCGCTGATGGCGGAAGACGGCGAACTGCCGAGTGCGGATGAGATCGCGGCCGAGCTGCAGAACTTCCTCGCGATCCGTCGCAACGGCGACGAGGCTGCCACCACCGACGAGCGCTGAGCCCATGGTGGCGGTCGCGAACGCGATGAATTCGCGGCGCTCGTGGCTGATGTTCGGCGTCGCCATCACGGCCTATCTGGTCGCGGTATTGCAGCGCAGCTCGCTGGGTGTGGCTGCGGTCGAAGCCACCGAGAGGTTCGGTGTCGCCGCCGCGGCCCTGTCGCTGCTCGCGGTCGTGCAGATCATCGTCTACGCCGTGCTGCAGATCCCTGTGGGCGTGATGATCGACCGTGTCGGACCGCGGGCGCTTCTGGCGACCGGCGCGGCCCTGATGCTCCTCGGCCAGGTGACCCTCGCGCTCGCGCCCGACTTCACCCTCGCGCTCGTGGCTCGCGTGCTCGTGGGCGCGGGGGATGCGATGACCTTCATCGCGGCGGTGCGCTTCCTGGCGAACTGGTTCGACGGCCGAACCCTGCCCTTCGTCACCCAGCTGCTTGGCACGTCCGGCCAGCTCGGACAGGTGCTGTCGGCCCTGCCGTTGGCCCTGATCATCCACGAGTGGGGGTGGACCCCCGCCTACCTGTCGGCGGCCGCGCTCTCGGTGATCGCGCTCACCGTGGTCGTCGTGCTCGGTCGCGACCCGGTGACAGCGGAGGTCGCGTCTCCGCGGCCGACCTGGGGGCACTCGCTGCACCAGTTGCGTGAGAGCTTGGCTCGGCCGGGAACCCAGCTCGGATTCTGGGCCCACTTCACGCTCGGCGGCTCGGTGACGATGTTCTCGCTGTTGTGGGGCTTCCCGTTCCTGTCGATCGGGCTCGGCTACGGCGCGACCGGGGCGGCGGCGCTGCTGACCGTCATGATCCTGAGCGCGGCCGTGAGCGGTCCGCTGCTGGGCATCCTGTCGGCCCGGTTCCCGTTCCGTCGCAGCAACATCGTGCTCGGGTTGCTGACGTTGCTCGCGCTCACGTGGGGTGCCGTCCTGGGCTGGCCGGGGCATCCGCCGCTCTGGCTCGTGGTCGTACTGCTCGTGCTGATCGCGATGAGCGGGCCGGGATCCCTGATCGGATTCGACTTCGCGCGCACGTTCAATCCGCAGCGCGCGCACGGCTCGGCGAGCGGCGTGGTCAACGTCGGGGGCTTCTCGTCGGGGTTCATCATCATGTTCGCGGTCGGGGTCATCCTCGACCTCCTCGATCGCGGCCGAGGCGGCACGGGTGTGCCCGAGGAGCTCTATTCGCTCGACTCGTTTCGCGGGGCATTCCTCGTGCAGTACCTCGTCGTCGGCGCGGGAGTGGTCGCGATGCTGCACGCGCGGCGGCGCACTCGTCGACAGCTTCACGCGGATGAGGGAATAGAAGTGGCCCCGTTCTGGGTTTCCCTCGTCAGAGCGTGGCGGCACCGGCGCGAGTGATGCGCGGGCTCCCGCCGGGCGCGTGGCGGGGCGACTCGTCAAACCATGCAATAATTGAACCAAGACCCGGTCTCGTCCCCACGGTTCTCGTCATCACCACGTGATGCTCGCGAACAGGACTTGACATGGGTCTTAGTACTGCCCGAAAACCGGCGGAATCACCCGTCACAGCATCACGGCCCAAGACCCCTGAAAGGTGTTCCCATGGCATCCCGAACCACGACCGCTCCCGCGGTCACGGCGACCGCCGCGAAGACGTCAAAGGCGACGTCGAGCCGCGCCGTCGCCGAGCCCGAGCCCACCACCCCGACGAAGGCGCCTGCCGCGAAGGCTGCCACCAAGGCGCCCGCGGCCAAGGCCGCTCCCGCCAATGCCGCTCCTGCCAAGGGTGCCGCGGCGAAGGCTGCCGCGGCGAAGGCCGCCCCCGCGACCAAGGCTCCGCGCAAGACCGCGGCGGCCGGCGACGCGCCCGAGCTCGACGGCGACGTCGAGGTCGATGAGGTCGTCGAGATTGATGACGTCGACGAGGTCGACGTCGAGGACATCGAGGCGGTCGTCGTGGCCGTCGTCGAGGTCGAGGTCGACGCCGAGGGCGACGACGTCGAAGCCAAGGACGACGACGATGACGACGACGAGAAGTCGACCGGCAAAGACGAGGAGCTGCCGACCGGCGCTCTCGTGCTCTCCCTCGTCGACGACGAGGACGAAGTGCCGGTCTACTCGTCGGCGATTACCGGCGCGACCGCCGACCCCGTCAAGGATTACCTCAAGCAGATCGGCAAGGTCGCCCTCCTCAACGCCGCGGAGGAGGTCGAGCTCGCGATGCGCATCGAGGCCGGTCTCTTCGCCGAGGACAAGCTCTCGCACATGAGTGCCGCCGAGCAGAAGTCGACCCTGGGTCGCGAGCTGCTCTGGGTGGCCAAGGACGGCCAGCGTGCCAAGAGCCACCTGCTCGGCGCCAACCTGCGCCTCGTCGTCTCGCTCGCGAAGCGCTACACCGGTCGTGGCATGCAGTTCCTCGACCTCATCCAGGAGGGCAACCTCGGCCTCATCCGTGCGGTCGAGAAGTTCGACTACACCAAGGGCTTCAAGTTCTCGACCTATGCCACGTGGTGGATCCGCCAGGCGATCACCCGCGCGATGGCCGACCAGGCCCGCACGATCCGCATCCCCGTGCACATGGTCGAGGTCATCAACAAGCTGGCCCGCGTGCAGCGCCAGATGCTTCAGGATCTCGGCCGCGAACCCACGCCCGAGGAGCTGAGCCGCGAGCTCGACATGACGCCCGAGAAGGTCATCGAGGTTCAGAAGTACGGCCGCGAGCCGATCTCGCTGCACACGCCCCTGGGCGAGGACGGCGACAGCGAGTTCGGCGACCTCATCGAGGACACCGAAGCGGTCGTGCCGGCGGATGCCGTGGGCTTCACGATGCTGCAGAAGCAGCTCGAGAGCCTGCTCGACTCGCTCTCGGAGCGTGAGGCGGGCGTCATCCGCATGCGCTTCGGTCTCGGCGACGGCATGCCCAAGACCCTCGACCAGATCGGTGACACGTTCGGCGTGACGCGCGAGCGCATCCGCCAGATCGAGTCGAAGACGATGGCCAAGCTGCGCCACCCGTCGCGGTCGCAGTCGCTGCGCGACTACCTCGAGTAAGGCCGGACCGCTGACCGCGCTGGCGATCCTCGCCGGTCGACTCGCGCGTGCGATCCTCCGCCTGCGCGGCGGGGGTTCCGCCGTGCCCGGACGGGTGGTTCTCGCGCTCTCGCCGACCTTCCTCTCGCGAGCCGTCGCCGACCTGCCCCTGGGCGTCGTCTTCGTGTCGGGGTCGAACGGTAAGTCGACGACGACGCACATGCTCACGAGCATCCTGCGCGCCCACGGGCTGAACGTCTTCACGAATCCGACCGGCGCGAACCTGCCTCAGGGCATCGCCTCGGCGATGCTCGCGACCGTGCCGCTTTCGGGGCGGCTGACCGAGGACGTCGCCGTGCTCGAGGTCGACGAGGCGTTCGGGCCGCGGCTCGCGACCCAGCTCGAGCCCCACAGCGTGCTGCTCATCAACATCCAGGTCGATCAGCTCAACCGCTTCTACGACCCGGCGCGAGTCGCCGGCATGCTCGAGAAGTTCGCCGCCGTGGCCAGCCGTCACCTCGTCATCAACGCCGACGACCACAACCTTGTCGCCCTGGCCGAACGACTCGCGGGTGGGCCCGCCGCCGTGTCGTCGTTCGCGATCGCTCCCGCCCTGCTCGCCGACGGCCCGGCCTGGCTCGCCCGCGGTGACAACCCGGCGCTCGCTGAGGCGGCGGGAGCGACCGACGCCGCCGTCACTGTCGAGGGGCTCCGCGGTCGCACCGCCGACCTCGTCGTCGACGGCGAGTCCGTCGCGGTCGAGCTGCCCGCTCGCGGCCTGCACTATGCCGTGGATGCCGCCGCCGCCACCGCGATGGCCCGCGCCCTGCTCGGCGACGACTTCACCCCCGTGGCCGCCGCCGCCGGACTGGCCGCGATGGAGCCCGTCTACGGCCGCGGCGAGGTTCTGCACGTCAATGGGGAGCCCATCGAGCTGTTGACGATGAAGAATCCGCCGAGCCTGCAGGTCAACCTCGACTACCTCGACGAGCACCCCGAGCAGGTCTTCGTCGCGGTGGACGAGGGCACGCCCGACCCGTCGTGGATCTACGGTTCCGACCTCTCCCGTCTCGATCACGTCGACGTGCTCACCGGCTCGAAGTCGTGGCAGCTCGCGACGCGCTTCGCCTACAGCGACATCCCCGTGCACACGATCGAGCCCGACCTCGCGCCCGCGCTGGCCGCGTTCCTCGCGTTGCCCCAGCCCGCGCGCGGCGTCAAGACGATGATCGTCAACTACGAGCAGATGATGCTCGTGCGCAAGCAGCTCGGCTACCTCGAGCTCGAGGGGAGTGGGGCATGAGCATCGTCGTGCTGCACCTCTATCCGCGCGAACTCGGCATCAACGGCGACGTCGGCAACGTCATGGCCCTGGCGAAGCGGGCCGACTGGCGCGGGATGCCGCTGACGGTCGTCGATCACGAGATCGGAGCCGCCCTGCCCGAGGTCGTGCACCTCGTGCACGTCGGCAGCGGGCCCGTCTCAGCGCAGGAACTCGTTCACGACGATCTGCTGCGCATCGCCCCGACCCTGCGGTCGTGGGCGACTGACGGCGTGCCGTTCCTCGCGATCGCGGGGGGTTGGCAGCTTCTCGGCACCACGCTGACTCTCGACGACGGCCGCACACTCGAGGGCGCTGCCGTCTTCCCGACCGAGGCACGCCTCACGGGCCAGAGGGTCGCCGACGAAGTGTGGACGGCGGACGCCGCGGGCTATGAGAACCACGCGGCGACGACCACGCGGCACGGGGGCGAGCCGTTCGCGGCAGAGCGCGGGGTGCGGGTCGGCGAGAGCATCGCCACGAACCTGCACGGCCCGTTCCTGCCGATGAACCCGGTGTGGGCCGACCGTCTCCTGGCGGCCGCGGCCACCCGCGCGGGCATCCCGCTGGGGGCCGACGACACGCGCATCGTGCAGGCCGACGAGTACGCCGAACACGCGCGCGAGGCGATCCGACGCCGCCTGAAGCTTTAGCGGGGCATCAGCCGAGGTAGACGCTGGGGAGACGCTCACCCGCACGGGCGACGATCTCGTCCCCGATCGTGTCGGCCCAGCGCGCCCAGTCCTCCGGACCCGCCTCGCCCGAGTCGCCGGGCCCGAAGACCGTGGCGTCCTCGCCGACCGCCACGACCCCGGCCGACACATCCAGGGTCATCGAGTCGATGTCGAGGGTCAGGATCGGATACCGTCGCCCGCCGATGGCGACCGAGGCCGACCCGACCGCGGGCGCCTGGATGCCGTCGCCGTTGCCGAGCCCGACCGTCGCGATCCCGTCGACCACCTTCACCACCGGAGCGCGCATCGCCATGACGGGACGCAGCCCGAGCTCGCGCGCGGAGCGGTCGTCGAAGGGCGAGATGCCGTAGGCGGCGATGCCGAACCTCACGACATCGAGACGCGCCTCCGGCATCCGGATGCCCGCAGAGCTCGCGGCGAGGTGCAGCAACTGCGGGCGGCAGCCGAGGGCCGCCGCGACCGACACGGCGTCGTGGAAGCGCGACAGAGCCTCGGCGTCGTCCTCGGGGGAGGCGTCCGCGAGGTGCGACCAGAGTCCGACGATCTCGACCCGGCCCTCCCGCTCGGCGGCCAGCGCGACGGAGACGAGATCGGGCCAGTCCTCGGGGCGCGCGCCGTTGCGGTGCAGCCCCGTGTCGATCTTGAGGTGCAGGCGGGCCTTGCGCTCGGGGCTCGCCACGGCGGCGATCGCCTCGACCTGCCAGCGGGCGGAGACGCCGAGGTCGATGCCGGCGGTGACGGCGGCGGCGTAGTCGGTGTGGGGACCGAGCAGCCAGGCGAAGAGGGGCACCGTGATGCCGGCGTCCCGCAGGGTCAGGCCCGTGGGCACCTCGAGCACGGCGCGCGACTCCGCTCCGGCCTCCAGTGCGGCGCGGGCCAGCGGCACGAGCCCGTGCCCGTAGGCGTTGGCCTTGACGGCGAGCATGGTGCGGGCGGGCGCCGCGAGCTCGGCGAGGGTCGTGACGTTGTGGCGGAACGCGGCGAGATCGATCTCGAGGCGCGGCTCGCTCATGCGACGATCCTCTCGACGCGCCAGCCGAGGTTGGCCATGAGCGTGAGCGGCGTCCGCTCGGCATGCTCGGCCCACTCGAGCGCCGTGGGATGCCCGTGAGCGGCC